>CAZTLI010000177.1:0-10054 GCA_964614375.1 uncultured Anaerolineaceae bacterium | reverse complement strand
GTCATGCGGGCAAATGCTGGGGACTTCGTTCAGTTCCCACGGACGCGCCCCAAAACGGAAGTCGGCAGTGGTCAGCGCCCCCACCGGGCAAATATCGGTGGTGTTGCCGCTGAAATAGGTATCGAAACCGGGTTCGCTGTGGGTGATGATTTGCAGGCTGCGTCCGCGTTCGTGGAAGGCGAGCACATCGTCACCGACGACTTCTTCCTGAAAACGCACACAGCGCGCACATTGAATGCAGCGCTCTTGATCGAGGAAGATCAGGTCACCCAGCGGCACATGCTTATCGAGGTGCATTTTGTCGCTGTAATTCATACGACTCGTGCCCGGCCCATGCGCCATCGTCAGATTTTGCAGCGGGCACTCGCCGCCTTTATCGCAAATGGGGCAGTCCAGCGGATGACTGGTCAGCAAAAATTCCAGCACATTGCGGCGGTCATCTTCGACCCGTTGGGTGTTGGTGCGGATGACCAGCCCATCGGAGGCGGTGGTGGTGCAAGCAGTTTGCACCTTCGGAAACCAGCGGACTTGCGGACTGCCTTTATCATCCAGCAGCACCTCGCCGGTTTCACGGTCTTTTTGAATCGTCCCCATCTCCACCAGACACATCCGGCACATCCCCACCGGCTCCATCTTCGGGTGATAACAAAAAACCGGAATGTCGTTATTGGCGTACCATTTGGCGGCATCGACCATATTCATCCCGGCAGGGACTTCATACTCTTGTTCATCTATCGTGATCTTGACAGTATCAGCCATAATCCCGTCAATCCCCTGTCATCTTGATAAAATCCATGTTTGCAACCGGCTTAGTGTATATCGCTGGAAACCTGGAAAGACAGCGGGCTTCGGCCCGTTGCAAGGGTGCTGATCGCGCCCTTGTCTTATCCTGTATTAGTCGCCGTTGATACGTTTTAATCCGGCTTCGGCGCGGTCTTGCATGGCCTGCGCCACCACACCCCATCGTTCTGTTTCAACTTGTTGTGTGGCAAGCGCCAGTGCCTGTTGAAAATCAACCACTGCTAATTCATTCAAACCCATTTCGAGATATAATTCACCACGCAGCACATAATTGGCGGGCGCATTTGGATAAAATTCGATTGCCAGTGACAATTCACGCAAACGACGGCGGTTGAGGTCCGCACTATCTGAACGCCGAAACAAGCGTCGCAGCCAACTGATGAATGCAGGTGTTTTGGGCGGCTTGTCATCGCCCACCACCGATATGGACTCACCCGATTCATCGGCGCGAGTATCCAACCGGGACTCATCGACCTCTGGCGCTTCCCCGCTGTCATGGGACACATCTGTGACGTGATCAGTCACGCGCTGCTCCCACACCTACTTTGAACTTGCCGCCGCTTTAGCGCGGGCGGGCTTCTTGCTATCGTCTTCTTTGGGTTGGACGTGTTGATTAAAATCTTCCGGGAAATTTTTAATCGTGTGAATAATCGGGTTCGCGGCAAAGTCCCCCAGCGCGCACAGTGTTGTGCCCGCCATATTCTTCGCCACGTTGTCAATCAACTTCACGTCTTCGGGTTTGCCTTCGCCAGCGAGAATGCGGTCAATGACTTTATCGAGCCAGTATGTCCCTTCGCGGCAGGGTGTGCATTTACCGCAGCTCTCATGTTTGAAGAATTTCGTCACTTTAGACGCGACCCACGTCATATCCACCGTGTCGTCCATGACGATAATCGACGCCGACCCTAGAATCGTGCCGATTTTTTCCATATGTTCATAGGACAGCGGTGTATCGAGCACCTCGTCGGTGGTCTTGACAATCGGGCCAGAACCACCGGACGGCAGCACACCCTTAAATTCGCGCCCTTCAGGTGGGCCACCCGCATGGTCATACAACAGTTCACGCAAGGTCACGCCCATCGGTAGTTCATAGTTGCCGGGTTTTTGCACATGCCCGCTGACGCAAAACACTTTTGTGCCCGCACTATGTTCTGTGCCGATGTCTTTAAAGGCTTTCGCGCCCTTGTTGATGATGAACGGGACATTTGCCAGCGTCTCGACATTGTTGACAACCGTCGGCTCTTTATAGAGGCCGCCGCCCTTTTGTGCGGGGAATGGCGGACGCACACGCGGCTGACCCAACAGCCCTTCCAGACTGTTCAGCAGCGCGCTCTCTTCGCCGCAGATATAGGCCCCCGCGCCCAGATGGGTATAGACTTCGCATGACCAGTTGCTCTTGAGGACATTATCGCCCACATAATTCGCCTTGCGCGCCTCTTCGATACATTTATCCAGTTCGTGGGCAATGTCCCAGAATTCGCCACGCAGATAGATATATACGGCAGTGGCTTGAATCGCCCACGCGCAAATCATCGCGCCTTCAATCAACTGGTGGGGATTGTTTTCCATAATCTGGCGGTCTTTGAATGTGCCTGTTTCGCTCTCGTCGGCATTGACCACCACATATTTCACGGGTTCACTCTGCGGGATAAAACTCCACTTTACGCCTGTCGGGAAGCCCGCGCCACCCCGTCCACGCAGACCGGACGCTTTGACTTCTTCAATCACGTCGGCGGGTTTCATTTTGACGGCGGTTTTCAACGCTTTATAACCGTCGTTTTTGACATACACGTCGAACTTGCGAATATCGGGAATGTCGTATTCACGTAACAAAATGTGCATGATGCGCTTCCTGATTCAATGAAATCAAACGAGCATACGGACTAACCCGTGTGCCCCGTTACTTATTGGCTTCTTTGCGCCACTTTTCAATCAATTTCTGCATTTTGGCTTTGGTCAGGTCTTCATGATAATGAAAATTGCATTGCAGCATCGGCGCTTTATCACAGGCCGCCAGACACATCACATGCTCAACGGTGAACACACCGTCCGGGCTGGTGCCGCCCTCTTCTTTGATGTCGAGTTCGGCCTTCAACCACGCATGGAATTCATCCGCGCCACCGGGAAAATCCTCGGTCCGGCGCAGGGCACAGGGCAGGTCGGTGCAGACTTGCAACCAGAACTTGCCCTTTGGCTTTTCCGAATACATGGTATAGAACCCGGCGATGGATTTCACCTGTGTCGGATCCATCTCGCAAATTTGCGCCACATCTTGAATAGCATCCGGGCTGACCCAACCATAATCTTCCTGCGCCAGATGCAGCAGGGGCATCACCGCCGAACGTTTATCGGGATATTTGGCGAAGGTCGCCTCGATTTGCTTGCTATATTTTTTGTCGGAAAGCGCCATAGTCTATCCTCGAATACCCCTGCCTGCCGTAACAACACAGGGGATGCGCGAATGCAATCAACGGTCACAATCGCCCAAGACAATATCGACACTGCCAATAATCGCCACCAGGTCGGCAATCATGTGGTCTTGTGTCAACACCGGCAGGGCGCTGATGTGTATAAATGATGGGGTACGGAAGTGAACACGACGCGGTTTGTTGCCACCTGTGCCATGCAAATAACAGCCAATTTCACCGCGTGGACTTTCAATCGACACATACACTTCTTCGTCGGGCGCGTTGAAGCCTTCCGTCCACAATTTAAAATGGTGAATCACCGCTTCCATACTCTGTCCGAGTTCACTGCGCGGCGGCGGCACGAATTTGCGATTTTCAGAGCGGAACGGCCCCGACTTCGGCAGCTTCTTCACCGCTTGTTGCAAAATCCGCACACATTGACGCATCTCCTGGATACGGACGAGGAAACGGTCATAGACATCGCCATGATCGCCCAGGGGCACTTCAAATTCATACTGTTCATAACCGCTGTAGGGAGTCGCCTTGCGGATGTCCCAATTAACCCCACTACCGCGCAGGCTGGGGCCACTCAATCCCCATTCCAACGCGCGTTCCGGTTCAATCACACCCACGCCATAGGTGCGGTCTTTCCAGATGGGGTTATCGGTCAGCAATTTTTCGTAATCATCGACTTTGGGCGGGAAATAATTGAGGAAGTCATCGAGCATCGTCAGGAATGCCGGTGTCAGATCGCGCCAGACACCGCCGGGGCGCAAATATGACCCCATCATACGCTGACCCGAAAGTTCCTCAAACATCGCCAGAATGTGCTCACGTTCGCGGAAAGCATAGAGCATCACACTCATCGCGCCCATATCAATCGCATGGGTGCCCAGCCAGACCAGATGGCTGGCGATGCGCGCCAATTCAAGGCAAATCACACGGATAATCTGGGCCCGCGGCGGCACATCGAGATCGACCAGTTTTTCTACCGCCGCACAAAACGCCATGTTATTGGACATCGGCGAGAGGTAATCCATCCGGTCAGTGAGCGAAACCCCTTTTTCGTAGGTCTTGTCTTCAATATTTTTCTCGATACCCGTGTGCAAAAAGCCGACATCGGGAATACACGTCACAATCTGTTCGCCCGCCAATTCCAATAGCAGGCGCAAAACACCATGTGTGCTTGGGTGGTGCGGCCCCATATTGATGAGCATCGTCTCGCCCGTGAACGCGCGTTCAGACACGAGTCCACGCAGTTGTTCGAGACTGCCTTCCCACTTCAGGGTTTGTTCTTCTTGCTGCACAATTGCCATGTTTATTCGTCCTTATGCCCGTTTACTCTTTGGCGAAAGGCTTGTGCTTCATGATTTCGTCCACATTGAACGAAAACATGGGGGTTTCATAGCCCAATGGGTAGTCGCGCCGGTGTGGATGTCCATCCCAATCGTCAGGCATCAACACCCGTCGCATATCGGGATGACCCTCAAAGGTAATACCCATCATGTCGAAAATTTCCCGTTCAGGCCAGTTCGCACCCGCCCACACCCCTGTTACGGTGGGGAGAGTGGGGTCATCTTCGGGCACGAAGACCTTCACCCGGACGCGGCGATTATACAGCATCGAGTATAGATGATAGGACACGCCGAACCGTTCCGGGCGATTATCGTCCGGGTAATAATCCACCGCGCTGATGTCGGACAGATAGTTATAAATCAAGCCCGATGTGTTGCGTAAGAAGGTCAACACACCGACCAGATTTTCGCGCGAGACAATCACCGTCGTCTCATTGCGGAAGGTTTTCACATCGTCTATCGCATCCGGCAGTTGTGCCTTGAGCGTTGTTACCGGGTCTTTCGCTTCAGGAATTTGCATCACATCGTCCTAATCGTAATGGCGCGCCGCCAGCGGCACGCAGCATCACCACCATTAAAGACTTAGCTGGCCCAATCTGCAATCCGTTCGCCGTGTACTTTTTCGTACAGCGTCAGGATGCCGTGTAGAAGTTGTTCGGGACGCGGCGGACACCCCGCCACATACACGTCCACCGGGATAATTTCGTCCACGCCCTGGACGATGGCATAATTGTTATAAACCCCACCGCACGAGGCGCAATCCCCCATCGAAATCACCCATTTGGGGTCTGCCATCTGGTCATAAAGCTGGCGTACTACCGGGGCCATCTTGCGTGTCACCCGCCCGGAAACAATCAGCAGATCGGCCTGACGGGGGGTGGCGCGATTCAATTCCATGCCAAAACGCGACAAATCGTAATTAGAGCACTGGGTGCTCATATATTCAATCGCGCAGCAGGCCAACCCGAACAGCAAAGGCCACATCGCCCCGGTACGTCCCCAGTTGATGGCCTGTTCCAGCGTCGTGGTGACCACGCCCAGATTACCTAGTTTGGAACTTACTCCCATTCCATACCGCCTTTCTTCCACTCGTAGATGAAGCCGACGATGAGTATAAACGTGAACACGCCCATGACCACCAGCCCATACATCGCAAGGTCACGGAACACCACTGCCCACGGGAGAAAGAAGATGATTTCCACATCAAAGATGATGAATAAAACGGCGGTGAGATAAAACTTCACTGGAACGCGGCGTGTGCCCTCGCCAATGGGCTTCATGCCACTTTCATAGGGCGCGTTTTTGCGGAACGTGGGGTTGTGTGGCCCGAAGATGCGCGAAATGACGAGAATAATAAGCGCTAACGCTATTGATATGATGAGCAATATGCCTACGGGAGCAAATTCTTGTAAGGCCATGTGCGCTTTTAATCCATTTGTTCAAATTGGAGCAAATAAAACCAGTCAGAGATTAGCATAAGGACTCTGGATAGTCAAGCAACTGTCAATCTCTGATTTACGTTAGATTCTGGTTATGTCATTGTACCGCAGTTTGGATGATTCGTCTAAGGCTGTGTGCCTCAAATTTACGTACACACCTGTAATCCGTTGTGCATCAACCGACAATGTGGCCCTGTTTCTGCATAGCTACCGCCTGCGTATGCAACGCGAGAATATCCTGCACGACCAGTTCGCGATTTTGCGCGTGTTGATAGGCGTTCGTCGGATTTTCGGAGCCGATGCTGAACATATAATGTGTTCCCGGCACGACGCGCACATGCCCCGCCGGAAATTCCATTTTACACAACAAATCCATCATATCGACCAATCCCACCAGGCGGTCACGATGACCGAGCATAATCCGCATGACCGACCAATCGCGGGCAATTTCGTAATCTGCTAAACGTCCCATCGCCATAAATGTGGCGCCGGTTATGCCGCGTGGCGTTTCGTTATATTGCGTGGAGTGGATGGACTTCACCGTATCGCTCGCGCCCGATGCCAGCGCATTGACCATCCCCGGTTTGACGAAGCGTTCAACAAATTCGAGCAAGGGCACACGCTGTAAAATACCGATGCCGATCCCCAACGTGGTATAAAATGCCCGGTGGAGGCTGTCTTCCAATAGCAGCGCCGGCGACAGGGCATAGCGAGTCACTTCGCCAAAATTCCACAAAATCGGGTTCAGGTAAAATAAGGTCGCGCCACCCATACTGTGTCCGACGAAGTTGATAATCTTCATGCCCACTTCACCGGGTTGACGACGCAGCCCGATCAAGTCAACCCATGCTTGCAAGGTTCGCATCGCGGCGGGCGGATTGCATTTGTCGAGCGCCGGGTTTTTGTCGCCGAATACCGAACGCCCGAAGCCATTATGGTCGATTGAAAAGGCGACCAACTGCCGATTCGCCCGCACGACCATCCCCGGCAGTTCTTCCCAGATGCGGTGATTACCCGTCCAGCCATGCACGAAGACAGCGTAACCCTGGGCATTAATAAACGTCTGCTGCAAATACTCATCTGGCGTTTCAAAGTCTTCAGGCCATGTCACCTGCCAGAAAAAATCCTCCACCCCCCCATTGTTGAGCAGATTGCGCCCGCCTTCGCGGTCAAGATAGCCTTTTGCCATGAGATGGTTGAGGCTGTAATCGGCAGTATAGGTATTGGGCACTACCCCTTCACCCCGCCGTTCGTATCCCATAACCCATGCCAGACGATTTTTCTGTGAACTCATCACACGCTCCTGCTATGGATGGACACCCAATTGCTCATGCCTATTGTGAACTGAGCTTGATTTTGGCGCAACTCGTTTAACAGCGTAACACAGAGGAAAAGAGGCAAAGAGCTTTTAATGGGGAAGCAGTGATGCGATGAACGTGACGTTAGCCTGCCACGTCATAACCAGCGGCTAGCCGCCTTCACTCACCGCAATTTGAGGCGCAGGATGCCATCTTCGGAGAAGCCGAGTGCGGCATAAAAGGCGCGTGCCTGGTCGTTGCCCCGGCGCGTATTGACCATCAAGGCCGATAGATTGAGTTCGCTCGCCCGCCGCATGACCGCTTCCAGCAGTTCCGCGCCCACTCCGTGCCGTTGATACGTGGGCAGCACCGCCATATCGTTGATGAAACCGCGCCCTTCGGTCAATCCACGCACGACGGACAGCGCCACACAACCGATAATCATTGATGTGGGCTGCCCCGTTTGGGCGACGAACACCTCGACAGTGGTCATTTCCAGAAAGCGGAATTTCGCCGCTGTCCATGCTTCGCCTGCTAAATTGCGATTGGCGGGAATCAACGCCAGCAAGCCTGTCACTTCATCCCAATCACTGGCTGTTGCGCGGCGGATGGCAAATTCAGTGTTCGTTTGTGTCGCGGCGGGCGACTGCTGCGCGTCTGTGTGCGCTGCTAGCCATTCCGCCATCATCTCGCGATGGGTACGGAAGGGCATTCGCGGCATGTTAGCGGGCATGAACACAGCGACATCTGCCGCATCATCGCCCGCGCGCAGTTCACCGCCTATCGGACGCATCCGGTAGAAAATCATGATGCCACTAACAGGCGGCCCCTCTGGAAAGGAATTGACTCCTGCCATTTCGATGATTTCGACCTTGAGGCCGGTTTCTTCTTCGGCTTCGCGAATTGCGGCTTCTTCGGCGCTTTCATCCGCTTCGACAAAGCCACTCGGCAGCGTCCATTCACCTTGATGGGGTGGATTGCCCCGCTGCACCAGCACCACGCCGCCGTCTTTTTCAATCACGAGGCCGACACCCGGCACAGGATTGACATAATGCACATACCCGCAGTGATCACACGCAGGCCGCAAGCGCCCGCCCTCTTCGCGATGAGTCAGTTCGTGGCTGCATATCGGGCAGTAACGCGGGTCTTTCGCCATGACCTAATCCAGACCATCTGAAGGCTTTTCGGGGTGATGCGTATGAATGACTTCGCCATCGACTTCTATGGAAATACCATTTTCAGCAGACATCAAGTTCACATCAAACCCAAAATATCGGTCACGAGGCGAACGATAGACTTTTTGACAGTACAAGCCGAATGAATTGCACGCATACAGCACCTATAGCCAGAAACATCACATTCTGGCTGTAAAATCGGCGTTGATGACCGCGTTTCGGTTTGTCCACTGGTTGTACCGGATGTTTTAACTATCAAGGATTTACAGATCGAGTTCATCTAAAACTAAAACTTGAATTTCTTTTACTCGTTTTAATCCTGTATCGTTTGTCAGGAAAGCATCAGTTCCAGACACTACTGCAAGCAACAGCGATATGGAGGGCATCCGGTGTCCTCAGATTGTAATTTGCACGAAAGTCCGCTGCGCGTCGTGCAACCTGTACGGAAATCGGATGAAGCCGAAAATTGTGGCTGTTAGACAAGACCTGTTCATCGCGGTTGGCAAGACCCTGATTGCCGTTCCGCAAAGGCTGGACAAGAACTTCAGTCAATGCAATAGATGCACTTGAGCCAACAATCAAATTATTGGCAACTTGATTCATGATATGCGCCATCAGAGGGAAATACTTTGGATGTCGCTCAATGAAATAAATGAGAGGTGCTGTATCAAATGCCAATCGTTGGATACCAGTAAGTGCATCAGACACTTTCACTGAGACTCGTCCCATTCATCGCGGAGGCGATTGACATATTCTTGGGCGTCAACTCCATCCCAGATTTCTGCACCTAGACCCGCAAGCTCTAAGATACTGTGCTTTTGCAAAGCCGATTCGGTCTCGTCGTCACCCAGTGAATCGACCAGTATTTTGACCAATTCTTTACGTTCTAGCTGACACAGTGATTTTGCCTGTTCTATAATTTCTGCGACGGTCATGGTCACTCTCCTAACTCTTTACCTTATTATATATCAGGCAGCAACCACGACCTCATCTCTATAGTTCCAGATAATCTCGGAGCTGGCGGCTGCGCGTGGGATGGCGCAGTTTACGCAGGGCTTTGGCTTCAATCTGGCGGATGCGTTCGCGCGTGACGCCAAAGTGCCGTCCGACCTCTTCAAGCGTGTGGTCTTGCCCATCAATGAGGCCAAAGCGCATCTCCAGCACCTCGCGTTCGCGGTCACTCAAGACGCCCAACGCCTGCCGGATTTGCTCTTTCAACAGTTGGCGACTGGCTGCGTCCACAGGCCCCGGCAGTTTATCGTCTTCAATGAAGTCACCGAGCAGACTGCTATCTTCCTGACCAATCGGCATTTCGAGGCTCATCGGTTCCTGGCTGATTCGCATGATTTTGCGGACTTTTTGCGCCGCACGCCGCAATTTACGCGCCAGACTGGGTTCGAGGTGGACGCCTTCACGCCGCATGAGTTTGATGGCTTCGGTCTCTTCGGGTGTGAGGAAGTCCATTTGCAGGGCGATTTGTTCGGCGCTGGGTTCTGCGCCCAATTCCTGTATCAATTCGCGTTGAATCCGCATGAGGCGATTAATCGTCTCGACCATGTGAACGGGGATACGAATGGT
>CAZTLI010000176.1:0-10056 GCA_964614375.1 uncultured Anaerolineaceae bacterium | reverse complement strand
GTCTCTTGATATGGGTTGGCGTGTTACTCGCCCCGACGGGCGTTCGCGCTGTTGGCGTGCCCCTGTTCTTGACGAGCGCCTATTGGATTATCTCCGGTTTGTTGTGGCAAGACGGTCAAAGCTGGTACATGCAATTGCGGCGAGTCAGCGCACAGTCCATAACGGCTGTTTTTGCCATATTCAAGCGGGGTCTGGGTGAAGTTCGCCACATATTGAGCAATCCCAATGTCTGGACACTCTCTGTCGGCATTGTCCTGCTCGCTTTCGCGCCCAACGCGCTGTTTACTGTCACCGCAGCCGTCGCCATTGTATCGGGCGTGGTCGGCATTTTCGCGCCACAGTATCAACGTCCGGCGCGCTTGCTATCATTAGCGGCGGGATTGATGATCTGGATTGCGCTCGTGTTTAGCTTACAGGGCAGCGCGCTGCAAGGCCGTTCGTTCATAGCGGCGTTGTTTTCGCTTCGAGAATTCGCGTGGGCCATGATAGGCAGCAGCATCGTGCTGATTATTCGGGGGTTGATACCCGAAGACCCTATTCGGCGTGATATGCGAATGCGGCGAGCGGGTAAATGGGGACTATATTTTAATCCCGTCTTTAGTTACGTCTTCTTATGGGTGCCGATTCTCGTATTGGTACTATTCTCGTTCAACGAATCGCGCTCCGTGGCGACATGGACAGGTTTTACCTTCCAGTGGTATGAAAATATTTTTAACGATATTGTCGGCGCAGACCCGTCATTTTCCACCAGTCTGATGTTGGAAACCTTCCGCAACAGTCTGTTCGTATCGTTCACGGCAACGATTATCTCGACCATCATCGGCACGATGGTGTCGCTCAGTCTCGCCCGCTCCAATTTTCCCGGCAAGCGCTTGCTCGAAAATGTGATGTTCCTGCCGGTTGTGATTCCAGAAATCACACAGGGTATTTCGCTGGCGATATTCTTCAACGTCATTTTTGGCTGGTGGGCAACCATCAGCGGCAATCAGATCTTTCCCGGTTTCCACACGATTATCATTGCCCATGTCGCCTTCAATATTTCGTATGTGGCGATTGTGGTGCAAGCGCGTCTGGCAGATATGAACCCCAGCTATGAAGAGGCCGCGCGGGATTTAGGCGCGAATTATTGGAAAACCTTCCGGCATGTGACACTGCCGCTGATTTTGCCCGGCATTATCGCGGGCGCACTATTGGCGTTTACATTGTCGCTCGATGATTATGTCATCACCTTCTTTACATCGGGCGTCGGGACAACGACCCTGCCCATTTTTGTCTATGGGTTACTCAAGCTGACGGTCACGCCCGAAATCAACGCCATTTCTACCCTGATGCTGATTTTGTCCACTTTGCTGATTGGTGTATCGCTGGTGTTGCAAGGTCGGAACGCATTTCAAGGTTAATTTAGTGAGAAAAGGGGACATTCGGCTGAAGTCGCGTTACAATAGCGCCCGTAGTCCCTGATATTACATATAAGTGCTGTTTTGGAGGATGTAATGAATAAGTTGCTCACTTTGTGTTTAATTTTTGTGTTTATCCTGTCGCTTGGCGTGGTGGCGCTGGCCCAGGATGAGGACCTCGAACCCTGGGTGTGTCCAGACGGTTATGCAGGTCAGACATTAAGCATTTTTAACTGGTCAACCTATATCGCGGATAATACGATTCCTGATTTTGAAGAGGCCTGCGGTGTGACGGTCAATTACGACATCTACGACAGCGGGGATGTCATGCTGGCACGTATCCGTCAGGGCAATCCCGGTTACGACATTATCGTGCCGAGCGATTTCACCATCACGACCATGGCGAACGAAGGTTTGCTCATTCCCCTTGACCATACCCTGATTCCAAATCTCGCCAATGTCCTGCCCGAACTGCTCGACCCGCCCTATGACCCCGGCAACCAATACTCCGTGCCCTATCAATGGGGAACAGTCGGCATTGGTTACAACACCGAAGCCGTAGGCGAAGAAATTACGACATGGCAGCAGATGTTCGATTATACGGGTAATGTGGCGTGGTTGGATGACCGGCGGGCGATGTTTGGCGTTGCGCTGACCATATTGGGTTATGACCCCAATACCGAAGACCCGGATGAAATTGCCGAAGCCCGCGACTTTTTGGCAGAAAACGGCGCGAATGTGGTGACGATTGCCGCAGATGATGGGCAGGTCTGGCTGGAACGGGGCGATGTGGACATCACAGTTGAATATAGTGGTGACATCATCGACATGATTTACGAATGTGAATGTGACACCTTTGCCTATGTCATCCCCGAAGAAGGCACATTAATCTGGATCGACAATCTCGCCATTCCGATAGACGCGCCCAATCCAGCATTGGCGATGGTCTTCATGGATTACGTGCTGCATCCACAGGTTGGCGCGGATATTAGTAACTTCACGGCCTATGCCTCACCCAATGGCGCGGCGATTGATATGGGTCTGATTGACGAAGAACTGCTCGAAGATACGGCGATTTATCCGACCGAGGAAGTGCGCGAACGCCTCTTCTGGATCACCAATTCGACACCCGATGGGGAACAACTCTACAATGATGCGTGGGATGAACTGCTCATCTTCATCGGTCAATAACACAATATCAAACGCAAAACATAAATGGGGGCGGGCTGTGCTCGTCCCTATCATTCTCTCATAAGGTGGGGGATATGACGGTATTTGATGTTGAATTACGCAATGTGGTCAAAGAATTTCCGGGACGACGTGGCGATAAACACATGCGAGCGGTGGATAATGTCTCGCTCGAAATTGCCGATGGCGAGTTCTTCGCGCTGCTGGGGCCAAGCGGTTGTGGTAAAACCACCACCCTGCGAATGATTGCCGGATTTGAAGAAACGTCTTCGGGCGAAATCCTGATTCGCGGTAAACCTGTGCAGCATGTGCCGCCGTTTCATCGTCCGGTGAACACGGTCTTTCAGGATTATGCGTTGTTCCCACACATGACAGTGCTGGAAAATATCCTCTTTGGTTTGCGGATGGAAAAAGTGCCCAATCAAATTGCGCGCCAGCGCGCGATGGAAGCCCTGGAACTGGTGCAGCTTCCACAGGTGGCAAATCGCAAGCCACGACAGCTATCCGGCGGGCAGCAGCAGCGAGTCGCGCTCGCCCGGGCGATTGTCAAAGAACCGGCGGTGCTGCTGCTGGATGAACCATTGGGCGCGCTCGACCTGAAATTGCGGAAGGCGATGCAATATGAGTTGAAGGCCATGCAGCAAAAATTGGGCATCACCTTCATTTATGTCACGCACGATCAGGAAGAAGCAATGACGATGGCGGATCGTATCGCCGTGATGAGCAATGGGCAGGTGCTGCAAGTGGGCAAGCCGGAAGATGTCTATGAAACGCCTGCGACCCGGTTTGTCGCCGATTTTATTGGCGAGACCAATTTCATGCACGGCACACTCACCGATAAAGTTGGCGAATTGGGCACCGTCCGCCTCGACCCGGAAACAGCGGTGATTGGCATACTCGGTGAGAGCGACATCCCCCTCAACAGCGATGTTACTGTCGCCATTCGCCCGGAGAAAATCGGTTTATTCCCGCTGGACGGCACAGTCAAACAAGGCGAGGGCTATAGTGTCGCGGCGGCGGAGGTCAAAAAGTCAGTCGAACAACAACCCAATATGACGATGCTGCACGGTGCGGTGCATCAAGTGTATTACATCGGCACAGACACGCGCTATGAAGTGCTGATTGGTCAGGATACACAACTTGTCGCCCGGCTACAAAATTTCGGTCAGCGTTTCGACAGCATTTATAAGGCCGGACAGAGCATATATGTGTTCTGGAGTAACGAAAATGCGCGCATTCTGACGCATTAAGGGATTTATCAATATCCTTTTTTAGGCTACAATAGAGGTAGTCTATTCCAAGACTTCAATTCATTTGCGGAATAGGGCGCAATACACCCCGTGCGCCCTGTTTTTATTCACCCCGCTGATGCACGCCTTCTGCCTGTCAATTTTGTACGTATCGTTTATGCTTGAATGTGGCATACTCTGGTATGATATAACTTCAACATTGCGATTAATTACACAGAGGTCTATCTATGGCGATTGTCATTGATCCCCAATTTTCGGTCTATGCGTTGCTTGCCCGCATCCGGCGTACCAGCACCCTCATTAATCATCGTCGCACGATGACACAGATGAGTTATGAAATTGAAAATGCGGCCCTGCTGGAAGGCGCGCGTGGTCGCATCTTCGCCGGCTTTCAACGGTTGAGCCGCTTTTTGCCACAGGCAGAACGGTATCGCAAACTGGCGGCTTTGTCGGAACATGTTTATGTATTTGGCCTGCCCGATGTGTCGCCTCCTGCCGTCAACAACATCACCTATATCCCCCTCGAACGGACACACGCGCTGGTGAAGGAATGGTTCGTTGTGGCGTATGGCAGCGAGTTTTATAGTGCCCTTGCCACACGCGAATTGACGAATATCGACGACCCGGACGAATATCGCCAGTTTGAAGGTATCTGGACATTCGATTGGGATATGGTAGACATCATTCAGGAATGGTTGACCAGTGCTGTTGATGCGAAGCCGCTGCTGATTGAACGGGCTGAACCGCCAACGGAACAAACCCGTATCTTCAATGTCAGTCTATCGCGGTTGAATGATTATGTGGGTGCGAATTCGCGTTCAACTGCTATGCAGGTCGCGCAGATTGAACTCGAACAGATGATGAAGAAACTGTCTGATTCGACTGACAGTGCATCATCACAACAATAAGCCGTTCAAAGTGCTGCGAGAAGGCGGGGCGAATTAACCCCCGCTTTTGATTCCCCGCAGCGGTACAGATGGCATCTCCGACCAGCGTCTACAGCGCGAAATTTCGAGTGATGCTATGATGACAGTACCGTGATACGGGATTTTTTGGAGTCACTCATGCGTTTTTACTTTTTGCGTTATGGTGTATTGAGTATAGTCACAACACTCTTGTCAATCAGCGTGGTTATGGCACAGGCCTTGACGTGTCCGGCGCTGGTCGAACAGGCGTTAACGGCGGTGGGCGATAACTGCGCCAATACCGGGCGCAACGAAGGGTGCTATGGCTATGACCTGACCGAAGCGAGTTTTCTCGTCGAAGTCGATGACGATACTTTCACACAACCGACGGATATTGTGGCCGTCGCCGACCTGGAAACGATCCGCACCGCGCCGTTGAATGTCGATACAGGGGTATGGGGGGTGGCGGTATTGCGATTGCAAGCCAATGTCCCCAATACCTTGCCCGGTCAGGCGGTGACTTTTGTGCTGATGGGCGATGTCGAGGTCGAAAACGCCGTTGACCCTGATGCGGCCTTTCAGCCTGTGGATGGTACCGCGGTCACTGTGAATGTCGAAGCGGGGGCGAACGTTCGCAGCGGGCCGGGACGCAACTTCAATGTCATTGGCGCGGCGCGCAATGGCGAGAGTCTGGTCGCAGATGGCCTATCGGAAGACGGTGAATGGCTGCGTGTGGTGCATCGGGAACGTCCGGCATGGGTGAGTCGTACTGTCGTCGATGACAGCGACCCGGCGGTGGCTGAACTGCCCGTATTAACCGCTGACCGCTATACGCCGATGCAGGCGTTTTACCTGCGAACGGGTATCGGTCAGCCCGAATGTGAAGAAGCGCCGGATAATTTGATGCTGGTGCAGGGGCCGCGCAATATCGACATTGAATTCACGGTCAATGGCGCGAATATTCAAATTGGGTCGTCGGGCGCGCTGCGGGTGGTCGAAATTGATGGCGAACTGTTCCTCGAAATCATTGTCTTCGATGGTGAATTTCGCGTGGGTGATGTCGTCATCGGGCGCGGCGAACATAGCCTCATCTGCCTCGGCGAAGAAGGCAGTCGTGGGCTGGATGGCACGGCTAATGACCTCATCGTGACCTGTGACCCGACTCCGCCCGAAGCAGTGGATTTAGACATCCTGGGGGACGACTGGTGCGTGCTGGAAGATGTGCCGTCGGACATCCTCAACTATCCGCTCGATGTGCCGTGTCCCGGCGAAACACCGACACCCGCTGGCGGCGGTGGCGGCGCGACCCAATCGCAGCTACCCGGTGTAAATTGCAGCGGCTTCAGGCTGTTGAGTCCCTTGTTCCCGGTTGACCCCGGCAATCAAGTGTTTTCATGGACGGCGGCGCGGGGCGACAATATCACCTATGAACTGGTTTTCTATACATTTGATGGCAATCAAGCCGAAACCTTCCTGACGCAGCAAACATCGTATGCGCTCAATCTCGGCTCGCAAACATCGACAGGTGGGGAATTTAGCTGGGAGGTGCGCGCCTATCAGAACGGGGCCTATGCCTGTGTGACATTCCGCTCGCCGCAGCTCACACGGCTGGGCGCCCCCGAACAACCGACAGGGCCTTCGACCTTCGCGCTCAATGTCTCGTGTATTTATACATTTGCGACCAGTTATTACAATGCGACCATATCATGGACGGGGTTGTCTCCTACCGCCAGTATCACCGCGATATTGCAATCGCCCCCCTATGGCAGTCCATCGCAAACATCCGGCGGGCAAAGTGGCACGATTAATCTCTCTGTCAATAGTTTTGCGTCAGGGAGTGTGCGCGTGGTCACCTCAGAAGGTTTTCAGGCGACCTATCCCTGTACCTAAAGCGACTTCAAGCCGGACGCAGCTTTCATAGTGCGCCCGGCTTCATTGCGGCAGAGTCGTGATGAGCGGCAGCGTCTCGCCCGGCGTCAGATCGCGGTCAGCCAATGCGGGATGATCGGGCAGGATGCGATAGGCGCGGAATATGGGGCTGCGTGCCAGTGCATTGGGATAGCTGAACACCGGACTGAGGTAATCCCACACAATCTCGCCCGCTTCATCAATCTCAAAGATGCGCCCGTTGAATCCGCTGGTGATGAATGTATGGTTGTTTGGCAGTCGTTGGGCGCTGGATAGTCCCCGTGAATAAAAAGAGTCATCCTCATCGGTTGGATAACGCCATACAGGGGCATCCGGCGCGAATGGACTGTCTACGTCGATGGGGTAGCGTCCATCAGCTTGCAATGGTGGCACGATTTCATCTACTGTTGAATAACCACGCACCAGCGGCACACCATTGTTGAAGACCATGATAGTACCGTTGTCCAGCCAATGACTATCGTGCTGGAGGAAGAGTTGACGTTCCGCGCGTGTGCCGCGTCCATACGCCATCGGATTGCCCCAGCGATACAACAAATCCCCTGCTTCCCCGGCGGCTTCAGCCGTTGAAATGCTGTGGTCGATAATCCAGATTTCGCCGTAGGCGGGCACGCTGATGAGAATCTGGTCAAGCTGTGGATGGTAATCAATCGCGTTAACGTGTGTCCGGTCGTTCGGCTGCCCTAATGCCGTGAAATTGATGTCGATGCGGCGCGGATAATCGGCTGGATTGCCATAATTCGGCAGCGACTCATCATAATTTTGTATAAAATGATCGCTCGATGACCACTGCCAGACAATCGAGTCCGTAGCCGGGTCGATTTCGAGGATGCGGTCAAACCACAGGCGTTCATCGGGTTGCGGGCTGTTGCTGAGGACGACGCCCGGTAACAGGTCGTGGTTTAGCCCCAATGCCAGCGCGTCATCGGGTGGAATGCGTTCCCATACAGAGACCAGAATGTGACCGTTGGGCATGGGTTCGATGTCGTGGTGCATATCCGGCAGAGTATACGACCATACCAGATTGCCATCCCAGTCATATTCTTCGAGGCGTCCGGTTTCGCCAGCGGAAAATTCCAGCATCACCGCGATCAGCACATGCCCGTTATCCAGCAAATAGGCCGACAGGGTATAGTATTCACTGTCCCACTGATTGACGAGGCGTCCCTGATTGTCGATCAGATAGACCGTCCGCCCGGCGATAGGCGCGAAAAACACATAACCATCACTGACCGCATCGGTCATCGTCTGCACGCCATAGACCAGTTCATCATCGGTCTGCGAGGAGACCGATAAACCCACACAGAAAATCAGCAAACATAAGAGCAATTGGAATGATCGAGCTACGCGAAGATAGGGCATGGTTGATTGTCTATTTGTATTGACACTGCTGCCTATTATACTATTTGTCGAGAATCGAATGTAAATCAGATTGTTTGCAGTAAAGGATAAACGCACAATGCCGTATGCCCATGGCGGAGAACTGATTGCCCGCGTTTTGAAAGCGCAGGACGTAACGACGATTTATACCCTTTGTGGCGGTCATGTTGCGCCGATTTACGAAGGCTGTTTGACGAACAAGATACAGGTGATTGACTTTCGACACGAACAAGCCGCCGCCCATGCTGCCGATGCCCACGCCCGCCTGACGCGCAATGTCGGTGTGGCGGTGGTGACGGCTGGCCCCGGCGTGACCGATGCCGTGACGGGTGTCGCCAATGCCTATCAAGCACGCAGTCCGCTGATACTGCTGGGTGGCGCGGCCCCACTGAAGACCAGAGGCATGGGCGCGCTGCAAGAAATGCCGCAAATCGACCTGTTCAAAACCATCACCAAAGCCAGCTTCACCATCGAACGCACCGAAGACATTCCGGGTTTGCTGCAAGGCGCGTTTGAAACGGCCTTGAGTGGGCGTCCGGGGCCAGTGTTCATCGAACTGCCATTTGACGTATTGTTCAACGTCGTCGATACACCGCCTATCCGCCCCAAAATCGCGATTGAACCAGCCGAACCCGAAGCGGGCGCGGTCAGGCAGATGTTCGACCTGCTGCGGCGCGCGAAGAAACCCATCATCATCGCCGGGACCCAGGTCTATTGGGATGAAGCCCATGACGCCCTGCGCGAGTTGACCGAACAGACGGCGATGCCCGTGTTCACCAATGGCGGCGGACGCGGCACGCTGTCGATGACGCATCCGCACTGCTTTAAATCGGCACGGTCTGCCGCGCTCAAAGAGGCCGATGTCGTCTTGCTGCTGGGGACTCCGCTGGACTTCCGCCTGAAATATGGTCAGAAGGGCTGGAATCCAGACAGCAAGTTGATTCAGATTGAAAATGATGCGGCGGAGTTGAATCACAATCGCGAGGCCGAAGTTGCCATCGTCGCCAATGCCCGTCTGGTGTTGGAAGCGCTGGCCGAAGGCTTACAAGGACTGCGTTTTGACGATTGGCTGCACGAGGTGCGGGCGATTGAAGATGAGAAAAACGCGGATTTAGAAGCGTGGAAACAGATAGAGGATATTCCGGTCAATCACTTCAGGTTCAGCGCGGCAATCAACAACTTCGTGGATGAAAACACGATTCTCGTGGGCGATGGCGGCGATATTGTCGGCGCGGCAGCGAAGGTGATTGATGTCACACAGCCCGGTCAATGGCTCGATCCCGGCCCATTGGGCTGTTTAGGTGTGGGCGCGCCGTTCGCCATTGTCGCCAAACATCTCTATCCCGACAAGCGTGTGCTGATTATCAATGGGGATGGTTCATTCGGTTTGAATGGCTTTGAGTTCGACACCGCCATTCGCTTCAATTTGCCAATTGTGAGCATCGTCGGCAATGACGCGGGTTGGGGACAGATTCGACTGCCACAGGTGAACATGGTCGGCAAAGAGCGCGCAGTCGCCACCTCACTTGCGCCGACCCGGTACGATAAAATTGTCGAGGCGATGGGTGGCTATGGCGAGCACATCGACAATCCCGATGACATCGAAGCCGCGCTGGAACGGGCTTTCGCCAGTGGCAAATCTGCCTGTATCAACGTCCCGATTGACGAAATGGGCATGGCTAAAACCGGCGCAAGCACACCCTATATTGTGTAGTCTTTTCTGGTTGAACCGCGCGGGGCGCAGAGAACGCAAAGCACTGCCTCACAACCGACACTGAATCACGCCGCGCTGACCACTGATGCGCCAGTCGGGGTCGATTGAATCCAGGTGTTCTGCTTTGCCAGCGGGCAGGCCGACGATAGGGTCGCTTTTGAGTGTGCGGAGTGCCGCGAGTGGCGCGGGGAAGTAGTCTACAGCAGTCGCAAATTCGATGTCAGGCTGCCACACCGCGTCGCCAAGCATCCGGCGGTAATTGGCATCGCCCTTGAAGATAACCAGTCCAGCCGTTT
>CAZTLI010000175.1:0-10058 GCA_964614375.1 uncultured Anaerolineaceae bacterium | reverse complement strand
GTGCCGCCTGCCTCCGCCAAAGCCACACCTGCCGCGCTCCTGAAGTGGGCGGTAGATAACGATATTCTGGAATTGGATTTACGCTTTGTCGATATTCGCGGTATTCATCAGCATTTCAGTATGCCGCTGTCGATGGTCGAGGTCGATAATTTTGAAGAAGGTTTCGGGTTTGATGGGTCGAGTGTGCGCGGCTTCCAGCACATCAACGAATCCGATATGATTCTGATGGCAGATTTGCACACCGCCTTTGTCGATCCATTTTTTAAATATCCGACGCTGGTGCTGTTCTGCGATGTCTATGATCCCATCACCCGCGAACCCTACGCCAACGACCCGCGCGGTTTCGCCCGCCGTGCCGAAGCCTATTTGAAAGAAACGGGTATCGCCGATACCGTCTACTTTGGGCCAGAAGCCGAATTTTTTATGTTCAGCAATGTGCGTTACGAAACCGGCCCCAACAAGAGCTATTACGAAGTCGATTCGCACGAGGGTTTCTGGAACAGCGCCTCGCCCGACCCGGCAATGAGCTATCTCAATCGCATCAAAGAGGGCTATTTCCCCGTCCCACCATTAGATAAGACGCAGGACGTGCGCGCCGAGATGGTCAAGACCATGATGGATGTCGGCATTGCGATAGAAGTCCATCACCATGAGGTCGGCGGCGCGGGACAGGCCGAAATCGACATGCGTTTTGATACGCTGTTGAATATGGCGGATAAGGTGCTGTTGTATAAGTACGTCGTCAAAAATGTCGCCGCGAAAAATGGCCTCATCGCCACCTTTATGCCCAAACCGCTGTTTCAGGACAATGGTTCGGGGATGCACGTCCATCAAAGCCTGTGGAAAGGTGGCAACACCCTGTTCTATGGCGATAAGTATGCCAACCTGAGCGACATGGCGCTGTATTACATCGGCGGTGTGCTCAAACATGCGGCGGCGATTTTGGCCTTCACCAACCCGACGACCAACAGCTACCGTCGTCTCGTGCCCGGTTACGAAGCGCCTGTTAATCTGGTCTATTCGGCGCGGAATCGTTCGGCAGCCGTGCGGATTCCGACCTATCTGAACAGTCCCAAAGCCAAACGGATCGAAACCCGCTTCCCCGACCCCACAGCCAATCCCTATCTGGCGCTGCCCGCGCTGCTGATGGCAGGGCTGGACGGTATCAAGAACAAAATCGACCCCGGCGACCCGACCGATGTTGACCTGTATGAAGCGGGTATCGAGACCGCGACTGTACCGGGCAGTCTGGGGGGGGCGTTGTGTGCGCTTCAGCAAGATCACGGCTTCCTGCTCGAAGGCGATGTCTTCACCAAAGATTACATTGATATGTATATCGACTACAAACAGACGCAGGAACAGGATCAGGTGGCGATGCGCCCGCATCCCTACGAATTTACCCTCTATCTCGATGCGTAATCCGATTATCGACCGGTTTTAATCGCCATCTGTGAGTAAGCGTACCACTGGCTTGACCGTCGGTGGTACGACATTTTTTTGTAGGCACTAGCAAAGCGATAAAGGAAATCTCACCATGTATACACAAGCTGATGTATTGAAAGACATCAAGAAGAACAATATCGAACTGATTGACTTGCAGTTCACCGACATTCTGGGCGTGACCAAAAGCGTCACCATTTTGAGCCAGCATCTGGAAGAGGTGTTCGACGCCGGCCTGTGGTTCGATGGCTCGTCTATCTATGGTTTCGCGCGCATTCAGGAGAGCGATATGCGCCTGATGCCCGACGCCGTGACCTATCGTCCGCTGCCCTGGGTGACCGAACCGCCGCTGCGGGCGCGCGTGATTTGCGACGTGCTTACGGCTGATGGCGACCCCTTCCCCGGCGACCCGCGTTATATCCTGCGGCGCGCGGTTGAAAAAGCCAATCAGATGGGCTTCAGCGCCTATAACATTGGCCCCGAACTGGAATTTTTCCTGTTCCGGCGCACCAACGGCGGCAAATCGGTGCTGGATTCCGTGCCGCATGATGTCGGCGGTTATTTCGACTTCAGTCCCGGCGACGAGGCCGAGCGCGTCCGCAGCGAAATCACCACCACGCTGCAAAAGCTCAATATCAAAGTGGAGATGAATCACCACGAAGTCGCCATCGGGCAGCACGAAATCGACTTTAAATACAGTGACGCGCTCCACAGCGCCGACAATGCCATCACGTTTAAATATACGGTGAAAGGGGTCGCGGCTAAACAGGGGCTGATTGCGTCCTTCATGCCCAAGCCCATTTTCGGGCAAAACGGCAGCGGGATGCACTGTCATCAAAGTTTGTTCAGAGGTGACGACAACGCCTTCTATGACGCGGCGGACGAATACAAACTCAGCGAGACGGCCTATCAATTCATGACCGGGTTAATGACCCACGCCAGCGCCCTGAGTGCCATCGTCGCGCCCACGGTCAACAGCTACAAACGCCTGACGCCCGGTTACGAAGCGCCCGTCTATGTCTGCTGGGCCCAGCGCAATCGCAGCGCCCTCGTCCGTGTCCCGCGCTATACACCCGGACGCGAAAAGAGCACGCGCATCGAACTGCGTTTTCCCGACCCCAGCGCCAATCCCTATCTGGCCTTCGCGACCATGCTCGAAGCGGGACTCGATGGCATCGCCAAAAAGATGAAAGCGCCCGCCGCTATCAACGAAGACGTGTTTGAGTGGACACCCGAAGAGCGTGAAGCCCACGGTGTAAGCGTCCTGCCCGGCACCCTGCGCGAAGCCCTCGACGCCCTCAAAGACAATGATGTGATTCGGGGGGCATTAGGCGACCACCTGTACGATGCCTATTACCGCGCCCGTGCCGCCGAATGGGATGCGTATCGCATCCGCGTCTCCAACTGGGAAATCGAACGCTATCTGGAGACGGTCTAAATCGCGAGTCCGCATTTCAACCGTCAGCCAATCAGCCTGGCGATGAATCACACCCACACAGGGCGCGTCAAACGCTGTCCTGTGTTTTTTGATTTCTGAAAAATTCCTCTATCATTTTCAGACCAACCTGTGTTATCCTTAACGTGCGATGTGGTTTACTGAGACATAGGGTCTCGCCACATTGGTGCAGTGGTTATGCACCCTATAACCTAAGCAGAGAAGACACAAGAGCTTGCTACATCAACAATCCCCTCCAACAAGATTTGTGTATGTAGTTCGCATCCTGAAATAGTTGGATATGTGTACATGGCAGGTTGAGGCAAAACCAATTATTCAGGAGTGAATAACAATGGCAAATCGTTCGCAAGGTACAGTGAAGTGGTTCAACCCCGACAAGGGCTTTGGTTTCATTTCGCAAGAGAATGGCGAAGACCTCTTCGTCCACTATTCCGAAATTCAGACCGGCGGTTTCCGCACGCTCGATGAAGGGGCGCGCGTGGAATTCGAAATCACACAGGGCAAAAAGGGCTTGCAAGCCAGCGCCGTCAAAGTCGTCACCGACTAAGCCAGTCGCTTTCAAGCATTGAACATGACAATCTAAGGGATACGTCTGTGGGCGTATCCCTTTCGTCGTTATCAGGTACTATCGCGTAGGCTACGCCCACATCGTCAACACAGAGTAGAGAGCAGGGCTATGACGCTCCTCCAGCAGCTCGTTGAGTTAAACACCACCTATGGCATCTGGTATTATAACACTTACTTGCGCGTGACCTTCGTCTCGAAGAACTGGCTGGTGGTCTGGGATCATCGCGCCAAGCCGCCTGTGCGCTATGATTGCAAAGGCCCCAACCACAACGAAACCTGCATGATGGCTGCCGACAAACTCGAAGACTTGACCAAACCATAAGGAAAGGCCCCGCATGTCGGGATTTCAAATTTTGTGCGCCAACAAAAATACCAACGGGACAATTGTTCGGATCGGTGGTTCGGGCTGGAGTCTGACGACGCACGAGGCCATTATTCAGCTTGTGACCAAAAGGCTGCGGCTGAATATTGTGATAGCGGGTGTGCAGCATGATGTGGGTGTGCGGGGTGAAGGCATAGACGCTTTCCTCGTGCTCGAAGCCGATGGCAAACCCCTGCACGACCTCGAAACCCTGCCAAGCTGCTAAACACAATTTTAGAAGTGACGCGCTTCAAAAAAGTCTGAAAATCTGCCCCTTTCAGGAAAACATACACCGGTAACAGTTGCGAGTGTACCGCCCCGCCACCCGTTAAAACGTGCGGCTGCCCGATGATTTAGCGTCTGGCGGCGCAAACGACACATTGCACAAAAGTGTCAGGTTCACAGCAAAAAAGTAATATAGCCCCATCCCGCTGTCTTCTGTGCCCTCTGTCGTTCATATTTGCCCTAGTGCCTGCTGGAAATCCGCCATCAGGTCATCGACATCTTCCAGACCGACAGAAATCCGCACCATCCCTTCCGCCACCTTCGCCGCTTTCAGTTCATCCGCCGATAGACCAACGTGACTGGTCAACACCGGGATACTCACCAGCGTATCGACCCCGCCGAGACTGGTGGCATTCAACGCCAATTGCAATGAATCGCAGAACGTTTTGGCAGCCTCTAAATCCGCCAGTTCAATACACAACATCCCGCCGAAGCCGCGCATCTGTTTCTTCGCAATCGTATGAGATGCCGACGACGGCAGTCCCGGATAATAGACGCGCGGTACATTCGATTCCGCCTCAAACCACTGTGCCAGTTGCAAGGCATTGTTGTTATGCGCGTCCATCCGCACCTTGAGCGTCTTCAGGCTGCGGTCAAGCAGATAGGCATCGTGCGCGTTGAGGCAGCCACCGAACACTTTCAGATTGTCGAATACCCGCCCAATCGCATCCCCTGAACCGAGCGCCGCGCCTGCCATCAAATCGCTATGTCCGGCGATGTATTTGGTCGCGCTGTGGACGACGACATCCACACCCAGCGCCAGCGGATTTTGATTAATCGGCGAGGCAAAGGTGTTATCAACAATCGTCGCCGCGTTGATTTTTTGGGCGGATTCAACCACACAGGCGATGTCCACACAATCTGACGTGGGGTTAATTGGCGTCTCGAAATAGACCAGACGCGCATCGGGCACAGTCTCATGCACGCGATAGAGGTCATCTTCGCGCAGGAATACGGTTTCGATGCCAAATCGTGGCGCGACATCCCGCAAAAAACGATAGGTCATACCATACAGGCGTCCCGACGCGGCTACTTTGTCGCCCGCTTGCACGACTGCCAAAATCGCCGCTGTAATCGCCGCCATGCCGCTGGCGAAGAGCACGCCCATTTCCGCCCCTTCCAGCGCCGCCAATTTTTCCGCCGCATTTCGCAGTGTGGGATTGTGATAGCGACTATAAATGAAGAAGTCTTCCGGGTTTTCGCCGCGCACATAGGGCGCATAGTCGTCGCTTTTATCCACCGCGAACGTCGATGACGGATAAATCGGATGGACGACGCTGCGGAACGATTTGTCGCGCCTGCCGTGGATACCGCGTGTCGATTGACCTTTCATAACGGGGTCTCCTCTTAAAATAGTAGGGACGTGCCGATGTGCGCGTCCATGCTGCGAACTGAGTAAGCGCGTGTGCCGGGTAATAACGGTGCTGCGCGATTGAAAGCGGTGCTGAGGATTGAGGGCTGAGCGAGTACGGTAGGTTACACGTTGCGTCCTTTATATCCTGGCGTCTTTGCGTTGAATCGTTTGTCCTTAGCCAGCGGCGAGAGGCCAGCAGCCCTTTTCATCCCGTTGGCTGATTGCCTGTCGTGGTCAACGCTGCGGTTCATCGTTGAGGCCAGCGGCTAGCGGCGATAGGCCAACAAACACCAATGACCCACCCAGTAGCATGGCAGGTCATTGTGACACGGTGTATGTGTCTCCGGTTGGTTGGAGGGGGAGGATGGCTGTCCCCCCCTCTCACCATAGTATACGTCAGAATGCTCAGAATGGCTCAAAATTGCCCCATTTTCCCTGCTCAGACCTCGTTTTCCTGCCGCCCCTCAATTCCAACACCATGCTTTCCATACGCAAAGGTTATAAAACCTCTACATACGTTGTGTCGATATGCCGATGTGATTATACTGAGACTGAGAATGTATGCCGCCCACAGGGGGAGTTTTAACCATTTTCCATACCCGGCTTGAACATAACGATGCACCGACGACTCAAATCTTAGGATAGGGAAGAAATCATGACCTTACGACGATTAATGATGTTTGTATTGCTCCTGGCCTTACCACTGTTAGCCGTGACTGTCGCGCTGGCCGCGCCGCGCGCACAAGGCGGGTCGCTCGATTATGGCGATAGTGTGTCGGGGCGTTTGGATGGCACACAGGACGAGTGGACATTCAGCGGTAGTATCGGCGATACCATCACCATTGCGATGGAAAGCCGCGATTTCGACACCTTATTAGAACTCATCGGGCCAGATGGCGTGCGGGTCGCGCGCAACGATGACGGCGGTTCGGGTCTCAATTCGTTGATAGAAGAATTCACCCTGCCGACGACGGGCACCTATACCATCATTGCCCGCGGCTTTGAATTGGACGCGGTTGGGAGCTATACCGTCACGCTCACATTAGCCAGTTCAACCCCCATCGCCCCTATCGCCTTTGGCGAAACCGTCAGCGGGACGCTGGCCAGTAACACCAATCTCTGGACATTCGGCGCCAACGCGGGCGACATCGTGACCATCGCGATGAACAGTTCCGACTTTGATACCTATCTCGAATTGTTGGGGCCAGAGGGTGAACAGATTGCCACCAACGACGACGGCGGCCCGGGACTGAATTCCCTGTTAGAAAATATCGCGTTGCCAGAAACAGGCACATACACGATTGTGGCGCGCGGCCTCAGCACGAGTGCCAGCGGCGATTATACGCTGTCGTTACAGGTGGGCGTGTTTGAAACCAACCCCATTGGGTATGGTGTGAGTGTTACCAGCGCACTCAATCGCAATCAGGAACGCTGGACGTTCAGCGGGATTGCGGGCGAGACCATCACCATTGCGATGACCAGTGACGACTTTGATACCTATCTGGAACTGTTGGGGCCCGATGGCACTCAGGTGACTTTTAATGATGACAGCGGTCAGGGGCTGAATTCGCTGATTGAGAATTTCACCCTGTCCGCGACAGGCGAATACACCATTATTGCCCGCAGTTTCGGCAATCGTGGTGAAGGGGCATACACATTATCCCTCTCGCGGGGTTCGGCCTCTCCCGGCCCGTCTCCCACACCCGGTCGGGGTGGCAGCGGTGGCAGCATCGCCTATGGGCAAAGTGTGTCGGGAACGCTCAACGAGAATCAGCAGTTGTGGACATTTACCGGCACTGAAGGCGATGTCGTGACGATTGCGATGACCAGCAGTGACTTTGATACCTATTTAGAGCTATTGGGGCCAAATGGTCAGCAGGTGGCCTTTAACGATGATGGTGGACAAGGACTGAATTCACTCATTGAGAATTACACCCTGCCGACGAGCGGGACATTCACCATCGTCGCCCGCAGCTTTGGCAACCGCGGACGCGGGAATTACACGCTGACCCTATCAACAGGCACAGCCCAGCCCCCACAGGGCAGTGGCACAATCACAATTGGGCAGACGGTGACGGGCAGCCTCAACCAATCGCAGCAAACGTGGACATTCAGTGGTAATGCGGGCGATGTGATTTCGATTGAGATGAACAGCACCGACTTCGATACCTATCTCGAACTCAACGGCCCCAATGGGCAGCAGGTGGCCTTTAATGACGATGGCGGGCCGGGTCTCAATTCCTTCATCAATGGCTTTAGGCTGCCGACATCGGGAACATACACGATTATTGCTCGCAGTTTCGCCAATGCGGGACGCGGCACCTATACCCTCACCTTGACTGCTGGTGGGGTTGTCGTCCCCACGCCAACGCCTTTCCCGACACAACCACCACCGCCTTCGTCTGATCGGGGCGCTATCGAGTTTGGGCAGACGGTGACGGGCAGCCTCAACCAATCGCAGGAAAGGTGGACGTTCACAGCCAATGCGGGCGATGTGATTACGATTGAGATGAACAGTTCCGATTTCGACACCTATCTCGAACTGCATGATGCCGACGAGCAGCAGGTGGCCTTTAATGACGATGGCGGTCCCGGTCTCAATTCCCTGATTAATGGCTTCAGAATACCGCGATCAGGTCGTTATACGATTATCGCCCGCAGTTTTGCCAATGGCGGACGCGGCAGCTACACCCTGTCGTTGATTTCGGGCGAGGTTGTCGTCCCCACGCCGACACCGTTCCCCACCCAACCGCCCCCGCCTTCATCCAGTGGCGGCGCTATCGAGTTTGGGCAGACGGTCACAGGCCGCATCAACCGTTCACAGGAGACCTGGACGTTCAGCGCCAATGCAGGCGATGTGATTTCGATTGAGATGAACAGTTCCGACTTCGACACCTATCTCGAACTGCATGATGCCGATGGGCAGCAGGTGACATCGAATGATGATGGCGGTCCCGGCCTGAATTCGCTCATCAGTGGGTTTGCGATACCGCGATCAGGTCGTTATACCATCGTCGCCCGTAGTTTTGGCAATGGCGGCAGCGGCAGCTATACCCTCACCCTGACGCGCGGCACAGCCATATCCGCATCGCCGACACCACTGCCCACGCCCGCCTCATCCAATCAGGGCAGCATCGGTTATGGCGATACGGTCACTGGCAGTCTCAATCGGTCATTGGATAGCTGGACATTCAATGGCAGCGCGGGCGATGTTGTCAATATTGCGATGAACAGTTCGGATTTCGACACCTATCTGGAATTGTATGGCCCCGATGGGCAAGAAGTCACGCGCAACGATGACGGCGGTCCGGGGCTGAATTCGCTGATTGAGAACGTCACGCTGCCGACATCAGGTACATATACCATCATCGCCCGCAGTTTTGGCAATGGCGGACGCGGCAGCTATACCTTATCGCTTACAGAAGGCGCGGGCAGCAGTTCAGGCGGTGGCACAGGCCCCGGCTTAGGTTCGGCGGATGATACGATTGCGTTTGGCGATACGGTCACAGGGACACTCAACCAATCACAGGATGCGTGGACATTTACGGCCAATGCGGGGCAGATTGTCACGATTTCGATGGAAAGTGATGATTTCGATACCTATCTGGAGTTGTATGCGCCGGATGGTATTCAGGCCACGCGCGATGATGACGGCGGGACGGGGCGCAACTCATTCATTGATGGCTTCCGACTGCCTGTTTCGGGCACATATACCATCGTCGCCCGCAGTTTCGGCAATCGTGGTGTGGGCGATTACACGCTCACGCTCACAGGTCGATAGACCCCAGCATCAACATGCCAACCCCGTGCCGACCATCGCGCGGGGTTTTTGGTTTTGGGTAACACGATGGGATGGTGCTGTTAATCCGCGAGCTGCCTGAAAAGTTCGGCGAGGGCGATTTGATATTTATCGCGAAAGTCTATCCATTGGGCGCGATGCACCCGCAGCGGCAGGTCACAATCGGCAATCAGCAGCGGGATGACAATTTTGCCTTTGTTGAGCGCATAACCAATTTCATCCAACACATTGGGCGATTGAACCGAATGCGGCGATGCGACCAGCAGCACATGCGTCGATTTGCTGAGCGCCTTCTGGATTTCGGCATCCCACGACGCGCCTTTGGCGATGTCATCCTGATCGCGCCAGATGCGCGTCCCCCGTTTGCGGAGATTGGCCGCCAGTTGGCGGGCGAAGGCTTCATCCTCCCGCGCGTAACTGATGAAACACTGCGTCATCGGTTTGAGGCGTTTGATGCTGGCAACCACATCGTCCAGCGAGTCGGCATAGATGGTGTGGGTAATCATCTGCATCGGTGGCCCTGCTGGTATGTCGCAGTCTTCAAGCATGATGGGCACGGTTGGCTTGCCGCTAAACTGCGCCTGTTCATGCCGCCATAAGAACCACTTGTCCGCCACAGCCCGCCGCGTATAAAAATTGACGATGGCGACGGCTTCCTCTAAATCCGCCTGGAACTGCGTCTGCCAGGCCTCACTGCCTACGGGGTGTCCCAACGGCGCGAGGATAACCGCCAGACCCGCGCGCTGCAATTTGTCGCGCAGTTCGTGTGTGCGTTCGCGTTCGTCATGGTGATAGA
>CAZTLI010000174.1:0-10130 GCA_964614375.1 uncultured Anaerolineaceae bacterium | reverse complement strand
AGGAAAATATGGCGAATCGGTGACTGTTTCGGTACACGCAAACTAATCGTTACGCTCTCGCCGAGCTTCGGCAGCGGATTAGACACATAGAGTTCTGAACCATCGTGATGAATTCCAGCAGTCCAGTGAAGCGATTTCGTCATAGTCGTCCCTGTGTTAAAAAGAGCGCACTGCTGTGCGCCCTAATACGTGATTATGCGCTAGAAAACGCGATTACAACTGCGCCGCATCGCCATAGACACGTTCTTGCTGGTCGGCGCGGCGTTGATACAACCATGTGAGGTGTGCAAGTTTATCCTTACCCGAATGGTCGAGCGCAGCGGGTGTGAAGCGCCATGTCCAATTGCCGGATGGCTGACCGGGCGTATTCATCCGCGCTTCTGCACCCATACCCAAGATGTCTTGCAATGGCGCGATAAATGTATGGGCGACGGACATCATCCCCAGGCGAACCAGCGTCCAATTGGCTTCAAGTACCTCGCGCTGTACATAATCGGAGACCAGCCCACGCACATGGTCATTGGTTTCATGCTGCCACCAGCCTACCGTCGTATTGTTGTCGTGTGTGCCGCTGTAGACGACACAGTTGGGGATGTGCTGGTGTGGTAGGAATGGATTTTTGGGGTCACTCCACGCAAATTGCAGCACCTTCATACCCGGCAGATTGAAGTCATCGCGCAGTTTTTCGACTCCTTCTGTAATTACACCCAGGTCTTCAGCGATGATAGGCAGTTCCCCCAGTTCGTCTTTCATCACCTGAAAGAAATGTGTCCCCGGTCCCGGTATCCACTCGCCATTCACGGCAGTTTCTTCTGCCGCTGGAATTTCCCAATAGGCTTCAAACCCACGAAAGTGGTCAATACGAATGATGTCCACCTGACTCAGAATAGCGCGGAAACGACTGAGCCACCACGCATAACCATTCTTCTTCATCACGTCCCAACGATAGAGGGGGTTGCCCCAGCGTTGACCTGTCGGACTGAAATAATCCGGCGGTACCCCGGCGATGACCGTCGGATAACCTTTGTCGTCAAGATAGAATTTATCGCGATTCGCCCACACATCGGCACTATCATGTGCCACAAAAATCGGGATGTCTCCGACAAGGCGAATACCCTTCGCATTGGCATAAGCTTTCAACTCATACCACTGTGTATAAAATTGCCAGTGACGGAATTTGTGCTCCTGGATGAGATGGGCGTGCGTTTTGTGGGCAGCTTTCAAGGCTTTTTGATCGCGCAGCGCTAATTCTTCAGGCCATTCCACCCAGGGCCGTCCACCGTGCAGGTCCTTTAGCGCGACAAATAGACTGAAATCGTCTAACCAATAGGCATTTTCCGCACACCATTCGTCATAGGCTGTATGCTGTTCACCCGTGGCATTTTGTGCAAAGCGTGCGTAAGCCGCTTTTAATTTGTCGTTGTGATAGGGAATAATCCAACCAAAATCGACACGATCCACTGGAAAATCGGGCACATCGGCTAAATCCGCCTCCGTCAACCAGCCGCTGGTCTTCAATCGGTCAAGACTGATAAGCAGCGGATTACCCGCAAACGCAGACAACGTTTGGTAAGGCGAATCGCCGTAACTCGTGGGGCCAAGGGGCAGCACCTGCCACAAGGTTTGCCCAGCAGCTTCCAACCAATCCACGAAGCGATAGGCCCATTCGCCTAGATCACCTATTCCATATCGACCCGGCAGCGATGTGGGATGCAAGAGGATACCGCTGGAACGGGGGAAAATTGTCATAGGAAATCCTTATCTATATTTAAGCGCAGAACTGGCCGCTTAAACGTTTTAATTGACATCTGAATGTGTTCATGTTAACGAAATTTGATAGCTGATGCAATGGCGCAAAATCGCCAGACGCGGCTAAATCAGTCCCCACAATCGAATGGTACCGTCGGTACTGGCTGAGACAAGGACATTATCATCGGGAGAAATGACGAGTGAACGCACCGAGTTCGTATGCCCGCGCAAGGTGTGAATTTCTTGCGGCATGGGCACATACCACAGTTTGATGGTATAGTCATCGCCACCTGATAACAACACCGTGCCCTCTTTATTGAAGGTCACTGACCGCACAGGGGCGGTGTGTCCATGCAAGACAGCGAAAGGCTCCCCCGTATCAACCCGCCAAAGACGCACCGTTGTATCCAGTGATGCCGTCGCCAGTAACTTCCCATCCGGCGAAAAGGCACCCGCTACCACTTCATTTTGATGCCCAACAAGCGCAAGGACATCTTTGCGAACATACGAATCCCACAGATAGACATTCGCACTACCTAAATCGGTGGCTAAGAGACGACCGTTGGGGGAAAACGTGACGAAGTTCGTCAGATTTTCTTCGGTATTGGGGATGTGAAAGGTATCATACTCCCGATGTCCGGGCATTAGCCAGATTTTGACGTGATTGCGGAGACGACGCATTAACCCATAGGGTGAGCGCACGCCAGCCGCCAGCAATTTTTTGTCTGGTGAGATCGCGACACAGGTGGCGATGCTCCCTTCAACCGGACAGTGCTCGATAACGGGTTCGATCAGATCATTACTATGGTGCGGCAGACGCCATAAGGTCACGCTGCCACCACTGTCTCGATCTCTTGCAGCAGAAACCAGAAACGCCCCCCCTGCCGACATAGACAATCCCACAACCTGACCTTGCAGGCCTTCCAACGTCGTGAGTTTCGCTTTGCTTGAAAGTCCGCGAAATCGAATGTGCCCATCTGACCAACCCGACGCCAATTGTAAACCGTCGGCAAAAAAGGCGAGACACAGCGGCATGGTATGCGACGACCTTACGCTGTGCTCACGTACTTTATCAGACGATAACAAGATGGTCTGTTCTTGTAGTGCATAAGCCGATTCGGGACGCACGACCAGCAAACCAACTGGATCGCCATAATTCGGACATCGCTGGCGGATAGAGCGCATCAACGGCTTGACCGCTTCCCACTCGCCATCACGCGCCGCATTGATGGCATGGTCATACAGCGGGTCACAAATGGGATTTTCAAAGCAGATACGGCGTACATAGGCGGCATAGCTATCATCTGGATCAACCTGCAATATCTCATTCGCCAGATGACCAGCGGTATGCCAATCCCCCATGGTGACGGCATTGCGCGTGAGACCATAGAGGCGGCTAAGCCGTTCAGAACGCAAATGTTGCGAAAAATTTTCGATGGCCCGCGCAGAAGTCTCGTCACCAGCGTCACTTTCCAATAATGTGCGATAGATAAACAGCGATTTTTCTGGCTCCGAAATCGAAAATTGCGAAATACTATCTTCTAGCTGTCGCAAATTCTCTTTACTGAAAATCAAGGCGCGTGGCCCCTGGCCTTCTGGAGGGATATAAAGCGGTTCGGCAGGCAGTTGTAATAGGGCAACCAGATGGCGGATGGCGCTTTGTCGGTCGCGTTCCCGACTATAATCGACCATCGGGACATCAAGCAAAAAAAAGAAGTCGATAAAACTCACGGTGCGGGTGAGCAACACTGCAATGATGGGTTTACGCCAATGCAATGCCCACGCAATCTCGGCCTTTACCCACCGGGAGGCGCTGGCTTCCTCGCTATAGAGCAAGACGACATACTGCCGCCGTTCGATTTCCGACCCAACACGACCAATAAAATGTTCATGCGGCAAAATCATTTGATTGTCGAAGAACACTTCCGCACCACGATTACGCAATTCGGACGCGATTTGACCCGCAACAACTTTTTGAGCGCGGGCATAACTAATATAAATGCCTATGGTGGGTCGCTGTTCACTGTAGTCGATTATGGACAGAATCCCCGTTCGCTACCAATTTCACACTGTTACGATTTTACCGGATTGTAGCATAATTCTTATTTATGCGCGTTCGTTTTTATGCCCGTTCGTTTTTATGCCCGTTCGTTTTTATGCGCGTTCGTTTTTATGCGCGTTCGTTTTTATGCGCGTTCACTAAAACACTGACCCCCGATGGGCATAGCGATTTTTCGGTTGCCAAAAAGTATGCGATACCTGTCTCAGGGTTTTATTTCGCGGAATTCAAAGATTTAGGCCGTTGCGCTGGCTGAATAGGCGGGCATGTGACGAGTTCTAACACAACCTGCACAATTGCAGCGGTGTATCACCGTTAAAATAGAAGGGACTCTATACACATTCCCATTCGACACTTCGGAGGGCGATTTCATGGTTAGAATAGTAATTGGGTTGATGGTTTGTATACTGATGTTGACGGCATGTAATGGCGCAGCGCCCGATGACTCTACCCGGCCTACAGACATCGCAGATGAGCAATTGGCAGACGAAGCCGTCGAGGATTCTCCGCCTATGGTGGGCACGAGTCCCAATGTCTTTGTGCCGGTGACGCCATCGCCAGAAGTTACAGTTGACCCATTGGCAACACGCGACCCCGAAGACCCGACGGGACCCGGTGACCATTCGTTAGAAGTGGCACTTCCGGGGACCTTAGTCGCCGCCGAAACCGAAGACCCTGATGCGAATATTCTGTTTACCCGGATTATATTGGAACGAACGGGCGGCACGGGGGGAGTGCCGTTAACGGTGGAGATTTTTGGTGACGGACGCATCATCCGCAATGGTACAGCAGGTACGATTGCACAAGATGTGATTGCACGATTGCAAGATCACATCGTCACATTGAACTTCTTCGGAATGCAAGGTACATATCTTGGGCCGGGTGGTGATGATACCGTCTATCGGTATCGCCTCACGGTTGACCGCGAAGGTACAACGCGCACAATTAACGCGATGGATGGTTTTATCCCGCGCGAGATACAACGCTTCATCGGCGCAATTATTACTGCGTGAGTGCCCTACAAACCCTTAGCGACTGGCGGTCAATGCCTGCACATCCACGATATAATTCGCGGGCAGGCCGCCAATGTCCGATACCAGGATTGAATAGGTGGAACTCTGCCCTGCTGCGAGTGGATTCTCAACGTCGGTAAACCCGGCGGCAATGACCTCGCCCCGGTCATCAAATAGGGTCACAACCGCACGAACCTGGCGCACGGTTTGCTGACCTGTATTGGTGATTGTCCCCGAAATTCGCAGGTGTTGGTTTTCGTTATACGATGTTTCGTGTGTCCATGTGAGTGCATCCGAAGACACAACAGCAGGCACAGCGCCGGGCTGCCAATCCTCACGTCCCACCGTCAGGGTATAGGTTGTAGTCTCTGCGGGTTGTCCTTGACCAAAGCGCAAACTAAATGGCGCGAATTGTCCCGGCAGGAGGACATGCCCCATCACCACATCTAATGCCTCTGTCACGGCAGCGCCATCCGCATTGTATAACACGGCGCGAACCGGAATCTGGCTCATTGCTACGGTACTATAATTGGCGACTTCGCCGGTAATGAAAAAGACACCCTGTGGTGTCACCCATGTCGATACATGCACGATTTCCAATCCTACGATGGCAACCTCGCTCAAGACCTGTGGCGCGGCGGGCTGCAATACCGCTGTTGGATTGAGGCGCAATGTATTAATACTCGATTGTGCATCGGACAAAACCTGGGTATCGGTTGCAATCACCGCATCAAGCACGCCAAGAAACGTTCCTTCGCGCAAAATAAATGTATTCACCTGCTGCGGTTGACCAGTTGGCGATTGTCGAACGCCAGTCAGACGCCAGCTCCCATCACCCATCGCTTGCCGATCACTCTCGGTATAGCGATTGAGGTCGGGACGAAACAGTGTCTGGTATTCAAACATCACCGTGCCCAATTGGGAATCATCCAATGCTTGCCCCAGATTAATCACCGCCACTGTGATAAGCGGTGGTTGATGCGGCGGTGCGAATGTAGCCGCAGCCAGGGTCGGTGTGTTCTGCTCATGAACAGACCAGTTACGCGGGACGGCAAGAGAAAATGCGCCGCTGGGATGGGTGTAGGTTAATGGCGATGTGGCAAAAGGCGTGGCAGTGGGTACGAAAACCACCGCTCCACTCTGGCAGCCCACAAGCAGCGATATAATCCCAAGCGCCAAAACATAGAGAGTTGGTCTTATCATCTGTAATCTATAATCCTGTCCAATTCCCCAATGCTATTCCAAAAATGTCCAGTGGACAATGTGCGATTGACAAGTTTGAATCTGCAAACGAAATACTTTTCGTAATGTACCAAATTTGAAAATTGTAATATGATTAACTGTGTCATGTTGTGTCACAAAATGGCTACACAAAGGATGGGTATTTTGTACACCAACAACGAGTTATTATTCCCTCATCATGTTATCCCTTCTCTCAAAAATCTGCGGGGTGACCAATGGCAAACCCTTGTAGAACGGATCATAGCACTGCCAGAGACGCACGAAGAAACCCTGGCATTTATGCTGATGATGATACGAATCAATGGGTGTATGGCCTGCGAAACAGATAGTTACCGCGCGATGCGTGGGTGTGCGGCTTGCGCTCATCAGACCCTGCGGCGTTTCAAAGGCGACGATGAGGAATTGCTGGAGATGTACCACAGCGCCCTTGATGAAATTCGCGATTATGCAGCGCACAATCCACAATTTAATATCGTGCAAGAACTGCCTATCTAACACGGCCTGCGAGCTGCGGATTCGCGCACTTGAGTTCCCTCAATCTATATTGACTCCAGCATAACGGTATGCTAGACTTCGTTCCGTTATTTAATACTTGCCCCATCCAAGCACCAGAATAACTTTGGCAGCAGAATTATAACTTGTTATAATAGTTTAAATGTTGGGTTATTACAGAGAGGATATTGAGCTATATCAAGCTCCGAATATCGCATTAATCGCAGAATTCGCTCACGCGAAGTACGCCTCATTACAGACACAAACGACAATATTGGGGTTGTGTCTTTGGATGAAGCCTTGAGGATGGCTGAAAACCTCAGCCTTGATCTGGTTGAAGTTGCGCCGAATGCGAACCCGCCCGTATGCCGAATCATGGACTTCGGTAAATTTCAATATGAAAAGCAGCGGCGTGAACGCAAGGCGAAGAAACAACAAACCAAAATCGAAGTCAAAGAAATTCAGCTTCGTCCTAAAACCGACGATCATCACATCGGTTTTAAGGTGAAGAATGCGCGGAAGTGGCTAAGTGAAGGCAAGAAGGTGCGTGTTCGCATCCGGTTTCGTGGGCGCGAAATCACCCACCCGGAAATTGGGCGCGACCGTCTTGAAAAAATCCGCGATGAATTGAAGGATGTCGGGCAAGTGGAACAAATGCCCAATATGGAGGGGCGTGATATGTTGATGATTCTCGCCCCGTTAGCAGACACGAAACAGAAATAATACATCGGAGTACGGAAGCGGTGGGCAAGAAATACAAACTCAAAACCCATAAAGCAACAGCCAAGCGTTTCAAGGTGACGGGTACGGGTAAAGTCATGCGTACCAAAGGTGGCAAGAGCCATTTGCGCCGCCGTTCATCCAAACGCACCAAACGTCAATTTGACAAAACCCTGGAAGTGACGACGAAGGGCGAAGTGCGTCGCGTGCGCCGTCTCGCACCCTATCTGGGCAAATATAAGGCCAACCCGCCCGCGTAGGCGATTGGTCACCAATCATCAAATGTCTTGCCCGGAGCATCGTTTCCGGGTCTTTGTTGTCAGGAGTAAATCACCATGCCAAGAGCAAAAACCGGTTTTGTCCGGCGGCGGAAACACAAGAAAATTATCAAAATGGTCAAAGGGCAGTGGGGCACGCGCGGGCGTCTCTTCAGACGCTCGAATGAAGCGATGCTCAAGAGCCTGTTCTATTCCTATCGGGACCGCAAAGCCCGCCGGCGGGATATGCGCCGTCTGTGGATCATTCGCATCAATGCCGCTGCACGTCTCAACGGTCTCAATTACAGCCGCTTTATGTATGGCTTGAAGCAAGCGGGTGTCGAAGTAGATCGCAAAATCCTTGCCGACATCGCCGTCCGTGACGCCGAAACCTTCACCAAATTGGCGGCCCTCAGCCAACAACATCAAGCGACGTAAACAGGTTTTCATCTACTAAACCGACGAAAAAGGGTCTGATTGACAGACCTTTTTTGATGCTTCCCCTACCCTCGCCCTACGCTTTATGCCACACCCCTTGTAAAGATGTCGTCCCGGTCTATCATCGGCGGCTCAAATGGTTGCAGGGGTTATCGGGCGACCTTTTGGATAGGTAAGGAAGGAGCATGCACAGCATGTCGAAATTCACCGATTCACAGTATTTGAAAACACAGGAATATCGCACGTCCGCTAACCTGAGCGCCCGTATTGCCCTCCACGAGCTGTTCAGCACCAATACTTACGATTGGCATCGCTGGTTGTTCGATCAAGTCGAAGCGCCGGAGAACTGCCAATTGTTAGAACTCGGTACTGGTCGTGCTGACATCTGGGTGAAAAATCAAGACCGTGTGCCCGCGGGTTGGGACATCACATTGACCGATTTATCGCCGGGAATGTTACAGGATGCAAAACAGCATTTAGGGGAACAGGCCGCGCACTATCAATATCGTGTGGTCGATGCACAGGCAATTCCGTTCGCGGATGAGACGTTTGATGTGGTGTTTGCCAATCACATGCTCTATCATGTCGAAGACCGTCCGGGCGCATTGTCGGAAATTCGGCGCGTACTCAAAGCCGGCGGCACATGCTATGCTTCCACGTTGAATGAGGTTCATACGGTTGCGATGATCCAACTAACACAGAAATACCTGCCCGGCGTGCTCTATGATCGCGATGAACTCGGTTTCACACTGGACAATGGCACAGCACAGCTTGCACCATTTTTCGAGACTGTCACGATCCACCGTCTGGAAAATAGCCTGCACATCACCGAGCCGCAGCCGCTGGTGGATTTTATGCTCACGCTTACAACTGAAGGGGTACGGCTAACGCCCGAACAAGCGCAAACCCTGACAAGACAGTTCCAAATTGAGATTGCCACACATGGCGCAATCGACATCCCTAAGGACAGCGGTACCTTCATTGCCCGCCGCGCGTAATATTGGCATCAGGCGGTGGAGGATTCTACCGCCCAACCATCCTGCGTTCCACGAATAAGCTGGTCAACGACGCTGATCAGCGCCTCTTTGACTGTCGCGCCGCTGTCGATTGCCTGGCGGTAGGCCGTGAGTTGGCGGTCTGCACTGGTGCCCTTTTTGAGTATAGTCTGGATATATTCAACCTCTTTGCGCGTGCCGAGTTCATCCAACACGTCATCGACAAATTCAATTAATTCTGTCGCCAGAAAGTGGAACGGCACTTCTTCTTCTTTGCCAAAGTCAATGAGTTTGTCGCTGATACCATAACGCACCGCACGCCACTTGTTTTCTGCGATTAAGGCAGTGGAATATTCGCGCCAACTGAGATTCATATTCCGCAGTTTAATAAGCTTCGCGACCAATGCCTGTATCAATGCCACGATACAAATGGCGTCGTCGATAGAGGTGCATATATCGGAAACGCGCACTTCGAGCGTGCCGAAATTTTCCTGTGGACGGGCATCCCACCAGATTTTAGTATGATCCGGGCTGCCTTTATCCCCACCTTTTCCCAGCGCACCAACCTTGCCCATCACATCAACAAAATGTTTGTATTCACTAAACGAGCGAAAGCGCGGTGTAATCCCCGTGCGCGGTAAACTTTCAAACACAATGCTGCGGTAGCTCTTCAAGCCTGTATCGCGTCCATGCCAGAAGGGTGAACTGGTCGTCAGCGCGAGGATATGTGGCAAAAAGTAACGCAGTTGATTTTGAATCTCAATCAGCAGCTCAAGCGCTTCGGGTTCTGTGCCAAAACCGATGTGAACGTGCATCCCAAATATGAGCAAGCGCCGCCCCACTTCTTGCATATTTTCAGCATGAGCTGCATAGCGTTCGCCCTGACTGATTTCCTGTTCTTCCCAGCGTGAGAAGGGATGCGTCGATGCTGCTGCAATAACCCGCCCGTTTTCACGAGCCACGTCGGTCACGGTTCGACGTAGACGAATAATCTCTTGCCGAATTTCCTTGATATTGCGACATACATGACTGCCGACTTCAATTTGCGACTGCATAAATTCAGGTTTGACCTGATTACCGAGAATCACCCGTCCTTTATTCATGAGTTGTTGCACATAGGACGTCAGCGCACGGGTTTCGGGGTCAATAATTTGATATTCTTCTT
>CAZTLI010000173.1:0-10176 GCA_964614375.1 uncultured Anaerolineaceae bacterium | reverse complement strand
CGATTTCCATTTCGAGGCGCACCATAATGTGCAGGTTATAGGTCACTTCATCGGCCTCGACACGGATGAATGACCGCTGCACCGTGTTGATGGCGCGATAGAATGTCTCGACATCGACATCGCCAAGCTGGTCGGGGAAGGTCGCTTGCAACTGCGGATACGCCCATCCCCAGAAACCACGACTGCGCCCAACCAGATTCTCCCACGTCCGCGATTGCGATTCTGCGACGCCGAGCGACATCGACCCGCCAAAACTGCCCAGCGGTGTGCCATCAATCGACTCGGCATAGCCCTGGGCGTGCATTCCGTGCCCGGCTTCGTGCATCAGGCCGAACAGCGCCGGATTGAGGAAATTGGGATTAAACCGGGTGGTGATGCGAACATCATTGCGCGCGAACGAAATGGCGAAGGGATGGACGGTCTCGTCCTGGCGTCCGCGCTCGAAGTCAAAGCCAATTTGTTTGACGATCTCCAAACCAAACGCGCGCTGCTGGTCGATGTCGAACGGTTGGTGCAAACACGAATCGTCCACCCGGTCTTGTTGTTCGCTGATGGCGGTCACAAGGTCGATGAGCGCGGGTTTATGGGCATCGAATATCGCTTTGACCTCTGATGTTTTCATGCCGGGTTCGTATTGATTGAGCAGGGCGTCATAGGGGTGGTCTTCATAACCGCGCAGTTCCGCCTCGCGCAGTTTCAGGTCAATCATGCGCGCCAGGGTCGGTTCAAAGGCGCTAAAGTCGCTGTTGGCGCGGGCTTTCGCCCAGATACTCTGACCTTCGGATGCCAGCGCCTGCAATTCCGCGACGAAATCGGATGGCAGTTTGGTGGCGGATTCGTAGTCGTGTTTGGCGACGCGCACCATACTGGCTTCGTCGGAATCATAATCTGCGCCATCAACTTCGGCGGCAGCGTCTTCAAGCAAACGGGCGGTTTCGTCACTGGTGAGCATTTCATGGCGAATGCGGGCGACAGTCGCCAATTGTGCGCCCCGTGCCTTGACTCCCGCAGGCGGCATTTTCGTCCGCATATCCCACGCCAGCAGCGACCCGACATTGCCCAGATTGCTAATTTCGCTCAGATGTTTGACCAGAGCCTGATACTTTTCACCCATCACACGTTCCCTTCCAAAAGACTCCAAAACTATGCGCCCTATTGTACCTTCCGCTGCCCTATGCCAATAGGCCACATCAGGCCATATTGAAACAGATGACTCAGTGACCCCGTCCCAGCGGCAGGCCGTCACGCTGCCACGCATCTATGCCGCCTTTGAGGTTGATGAGGTTGGCGAAACCATGTTTTTGCAGCAGGCTGATGACGACCTGTGAGCGTGTGCCGCCGCCGCACTGCACCGCCAGCGGGCGGTCGCGCGGGATGGCGTCCAGGCGCTGCGGAATGTAACCCATCGGAATGTGCTGTGCATGGGGAATGTGCTGTTCAGCATATTCGTCCGCGCCGCGCACATCGAGGATGGGCATGTTTTGCTCGAAGATGTCGCGCGCGGTCATGTGCTTCACCTTAGCAACCGTGTCCTGCACTTGTTCAGCCGGTAGATAACCCGGAATGGCGTCTACGCCTATCGCGCGCAGTTCCATGACCAACCGCGCGATGGCGTTTTGCGGCGCGATGAGATAGGTCGGTTGGGCATAGTCCACGTACCAGCCCGCGTATGTGCTGAAGTGATCGGAACTGCCGGGAATGCCCAGCGTGCCGGGTAAATGCCCGGCGGCGAAGCGCGCCTCACGACGGGCGTCAATCACCAGCGCGCCGGAGTCGATATGGGCTTCCACTTGCGCTTGAGTCAGTGCCTTTGGCTGTGGCAAATCACCCAACAGCGCAGGCCCTTCGCGATTGACCTGTTTCATCCGCGCGAAATAATAGGGCGCTTCTGGTTGGCTATCGAGCAGCCACGCCACAAACGCCGCTTCGTCATCGAATTGAAAGGCGGGATTGAACAACTTTTCATAACCGAGTGTCGTTGATGGAATCGACCCCAATCCTTTGCCACAGGCACTGCCCGCGCCATGACCGGGCCAGATTTGCAGATAATCGGGCAGCTGTTTAAAGCGTTGGATGTTGGCGAACTGCTGACGCGCACCGCGTTCTTTCGTGCCCATGATACCCGCCGCTTCTTCCAGCAAATCGGGGCGTCCGACTGTGCCGACGAAGATAAAATCGCCTGTGAAGATGCCGATGGGTTTATCTGCGCCTGCGGTATCGGTTATCTGAAAGCTGATGTGCTCCGGTGTGTGACCGGGCGTGTGCAGCGCCTCCACACACACATTGCCGACCATGAAGGTATCGCCGTCGCGCAAATGCCTAACCGTGTCGCCTGCAAATTCATACTGCCAGACAGCATCGCCCATCGCCGATAGATACAAGCTCGCGCCCGTCGCCCGCGCCAATTCACGACTGCCGCTGACATAATCGGCGTGAATGTGTGTCTCGGTCACATGCGTGATGTGCATCCCTTCGGCTTTGGCGAATTGCAGATAGGGTGTAATGTCGCGCGAAGGGTCAATCACCAGCGCGACCCCGCACGCCTGACACGCGACCATGTAGGACGCCTGCGCGAGTTTAGAATCATAAAAATATTTCAGGAGCATAAAACACCCCCTTTGAATGAGACCGTGATGTGCATAGCTGTATTATAGAGGATTCCATGGGGAGCAATGATACAGAATCGCAACCAACAGACAGGCTTTTGCTGGTCAGCCGGCCAGCTTGTCACCGGGCAAAATGCCCACATTATAGTTGAAATGCGGCTGGCTGAACGGCTATTTTGACGCCCCGATGCTTCAGAGCGCCAATAGTATTCACATGACGACGAGCACCAGCGCGGGCACCAGCGCGCCGACGAGGACGCCCGCGATAATCTGCGCGGGGGTATGCCGCTTCAGTTTGAGGCGTGCCGCGCTAACCAGCACCGCAATCGGCACGAATAACATGCCGACACTTGTGCCAAAGATGACGGCAATCGCCATCGCCGCGCCGCCGATGGTCATCGTGTGCATACTGATTTGCCAGACGAAGGTGATGGCGGTCATAATCGCGATTTGTACCAGCGTGAAAATCGCCAGCACCGGCAGTACCGACGGCGCGCCCATAAAGCGCAGTGTCCACCATGCGATGGTCGTGCAGACCAGCGACACCATAAATGGTATCATCCGTTCACGCCGATGCCGCATGTGCATATCGCTAATTTTGCCGCGCCAGACCATGACCGCGATATAGAGAACGGGCAGCAAACACACCATCACGCCATACACCACTGCCCACATCAACGCCTGTGTCTGCGATTCGGCCTCGCGGAAGGCAATCGGAAAGGCCAGCGCCGCCCACACCATCGGCGGACTTAGCAGATTGGAGACCAGGCGCGCCCACGACCAGTCCAGTTCACGCAGGCGGGTGGTGACAGTTTGGATGTTGGACACGGGACTATCCTTTGGCATAACCAGATATGTGGACTAACTATAGCACAACTTCATGATAAACTGCCGACAATCACGTCAAATTTGTGTGAAGATTCCGGCGCAGCGGTCAGCCTTTCAGCAGTCAGCCACCAGGAAACGCTGGCGTGTGCCGATTTTAGCAGGTAGACCCCGTGAATTCATCCTGCCGATTGTGCCCGCAGTCAGCGGCTCGCGGCTTGAACGTGGGCTGGATGCAATAATATTAAATTTTCACAATCACCCAAAACACGCGGACAATTTGCGGCAATTGCAACACTGACCCCGCTCAGTACGTAATAGGGAGTATGAGTTGAATAATCAGGGGGCATTCCCATCATGCAAAAACCAAAACGCGAACCGATTGTGTACAAATCACAAAACACACCGACTATCGCCTATGTTTTGATCGCCATTGGCGTCATCTGGCTGCTGGCGCGGGTGCTGAATTTCTGGACATTGTGGCCTCTGCTGTTGATTGGCGTCGGCTTCCTGTTGATTACGGGCCGCTTACAACCGGGCGACATCCAGACGCACCATTTCACCGCGCCGGTCAATGGTGCGCGGTCTGCACGGGTGCAGATTAACACCAGCGCGGGCAAAACCCATGTTTATGCACTGGACGACGACAGCGCCTTAATCGACGCCGATGTCACGCATATTGGCGAAGTCAATTTCAATGTGCATGGTAATGAGGAAGCCGTCGTCGAATTGGCGACCGACTCATCGAGCAACTGGTACTGGCTGAATCCGGCCAACTGGTTCAATGCCCATCGTCAACTGCGCTGGGAAGTCGGCTTAAATCGCACGCTGCCCACCAACCTCACCATTCAGGGCGGTATCGAAGAAAGCACGTTAAATCTCGATGGCCTGAATCTGACGGAATTGACCGTTAAAGGCGGCGTCGGCAAAATCGACCTGACTCTGCCCGCGACGAACGCCCCTTATGACGCGACCGTTCACGGCGGCGTCGGTGAAGTCAATGTGAAGATTGCGTCTGGCGCGGTGGTCAATCTAGCGGCAAAAGCGGGCGTGGGCGCGTTCAATATCATCACACCGGAAAGTACCGGTATCCGTGTGCAGGCCAAAATGGGCGTGGGCGAAATCAAATTGCCCAGGCACTTCGAGCGCATCGAAGGCCATCATTCGAGCGGAATCGGCGGCAGCGGCGTCTGGGAAACACCCGGCTTCGACAATGCCAAACGGCAGGTCGTCATTCAATTCGATGGCGGCGTGGGCGAACTGCGCGTGAGCTAATCATACAGACAATCTCTGCAAACAAAAACAGAAACAGGGGCCGATGCGGCCCCTGTTTGAGTCTATGGCCTATTCCAATGGATGGTTATTCACCGATACCGATGTGGAAGACGACGATGTAATCGCCAAAGGTTTGCAGTTGATAGCTCCGCATCAGGAAGTTGATGAAGCCATCTTCCAACTGGGCGCTGAGGGGGATACTCAACATGGCGTCGAATTGCCCGGCGGCTAATTGGCGTCCTTGCGTCCGCGAGACGAATGCCCCGGTCAGTGGCACACTCTCGCCCCAACAGAGGTTGCTGTTGCCGGCATCATCACAGGCTATTGGCGCACCGCTGCTGTCCGCCAGCGGGTTGTAATCGCTGTCGATGACGGTCATCAGCGGGTCAAACTGATTGGTGACCGAAATCATGTAGGCATTGAGGTTCACGCCCGACGCCACCATGTTCGGCGAAATCAGCACCGAGAAGGGGTCTCCCTGATTATCGGCCTGTGTCAACGCCATGCCCTCAAGAATCAGGATGAACTCGCCCGATTGATTGCCGAAGCCGCCGACGACCAGCGAAATGTCGGCAAAGGGCTGTGAACTGTTGTTGGCAAAAGTCACCTGTGAACTGAGGTTAGACGCGCTGACCTGTCCTGTGGATGGCAGGTTGGCCGAATAGGCCGCGGCGTTACGGTCGTCATCATTGCACAAACCCTGTCCATTCTCGCCAAGCACCGCCAGAACCGGGTCGAAGCCATTCAGACCGACAGCCGTCGCGGTATAGTTAAAACCCGTTCGCATCTGCACGACGCGCACTTCGACGCCGTTATCAAAACTGCCGCCCCCGTCACACGTCACACTGATGCCCGCTGCACTGTCACCACTGCTGCCGGATTGTCCGTCGCCGCTGCCGCCTGCTGCGCCACCAAGCGCCGCATCAATGCCCGCGCCACCATCACCACCAGCGGATGCGCCACCGCCGCTGCCGCTGCTGTCACCGATACCGATGTGGAAGACGACGATGTAATCGCCAAAGGTTTGCAGTTGATAGCTCCGCATCAGGAAGTTGATGAAGCCATCTTCCAACTGGGCGCTGAGGGGGATACTCAACATGGCGTCGAATTGCCCGGCGGCTAATTGGCGTCCTTGCGTCCGCGAGACGAATGCCCCGGTCAGTGGCACACTCTCGCCCCAACAGAGGTTGCTGTTGCCGGCATCATCACAGGCTATTGGCGCACCGCTGCTGTCCGCCAGCGGGTTGTAATCGCTGTCGATGACGGTCATCAGCGGGTCAAACTGATTGGTGACCGAAATCATGTAGGCATTGAGGTTCACGCCCGACGCCACCATGTTCGGCGAAATCAGCACCGAGAAGGGGTCTCCCTGATTATCGGCCTGTGTCAACGCCATGCCCTCAAGAATCAGGATGAACTCGCCCGATTGATTGCCGAAGCCGCCGACGACCAGCGAAATGTCGGCAAAGGGCTGTGAACTGTTGTTGGCAAAAGTCACCTGTGAACTGAGGTTAGACGCGCTGACCTGTCCTGTGGATGGCAGGTTGGCCGAATAGGCCGCGGCGTTACGGTCGTCATCATTGCACAAACCCTGTCCATTCTCGCCAAGCACCGCCAGAACCGGGTCGAAGCCATTCAGACCGACAGCCGTCGCGGTATAGTTAAAACCCGTTCGCATCTGCACGACGCGCACTTCGACGCCGTTATCAAAACTGCCGCCCCCGTCACACGTCACACTGATGCCGCCTGTCTGCGCGCTAACAGGCAAAATCACTATTAAACCAAGCACAACACACAAAGCAACATAAGCAAATGATCGTTTCAAGGATGTATCCTCCTGAGAGTTAAATATTGCTTTATTTATCTTACAGGTGATTACACTTCCGCAAGCGTAAGACACAATTTTTAACAAGATTTTGCAGTCAGGCGAGGGGTCGGTGCAAAGGGGTTAGTCTCCGCCGGGGACTTCGGAGATCGTTTCCAGCACAATCGGTTCCGGTTGACGTTCACGCTGCTGGATAATGGCGATGCCGCTGATGATGACGACCATGCCCACCAGCATCGTCGGGGTAAAGGTCTCGCCGAGCACTAGCGCGCCCCCGATGCCGGCCACAATCGGGATGATATAGGCCGTCATCGCGGCAGCCGTCGCGCCAAATCGCTGGATGTTATAGAAGGCAATCATCAAGCCCGCGAATGTGCCGACAAAGGCGGCATACAACAGCGCCATATACCCCCGCCCATCGACCAGATGTAAATCGAAGCCGATGAACAGGATACTCACCGGAATCAAAAACCCGGCTGCCGAAAACATCCGCACACTGGCCACATCGAAGGCGTTGAAAGCCTTCATGTATTTGCGGGCATAGACCGTCATCGCGCTGGAGAGTATCGCCGCCACCGCGACCAGTCCATAACCAATCGGGTTGGCCTGTGAAATATCGGGCAGGCCGCTTTCACCGCTAATGACCAGCAGCGCCGCACCCCCCAGCGCCAGCGCGATGCCAATCCCTTTTCGGCGTGACAATCGCTCGTCCGACAACCAGACATGCGCCATCAAGACCGTCAGCGCGGGATTGGTCGTGATCAACAGGGCGGTGAGGCCACTGGATTGATATTGCAGCGACATGACCATCGCCGTCATGGGGACAGCCGTGCCGATAATGCCCAATAACACCGCATGACGCCACAATGCCCGGTCAGCAGGCCAGCGCCGCCGCACGCCGTAGATCGCCAGATGGCACAGACTCGCCAGCAGCAAGCGCAGCGCGATATAAATAACGGGGTTGAATTGTCCCACACTGAAACGCGAGGCGACGAGGGTTGAACCAAACAGCAGGCCGACGAACGAGACATAGGGCAAGGCTTGAAGTTGCATTGACTGCTCCGATGATAGCACTTGTTCGATTGTCGCCTGAGAATGGGCAGCGGGCTAGTGCCAATTCGTCGGCGTTTATCGCCATATCCCGGACCGCTCATGCCGACGGACAGCGCAGGCACAATTCAAACTCCCACACAACAAAATGCACACCATTTACAAACGTTACGAATCGCGATTGCAATCCTCTGTTATACTGAAACACAGACACATCAAGTCATTTCAGAGGGTCAAAAAAATGCCAGATACGTTTAATCGGTCTGATGTTTTCATATCGTATTCCCGGCGCGACAAAACATTCGTGCAAAAGTTGGATGCCGGGTTCAAGGCACTGAAAAAAGAGGTCTGGGTTGATTGGGAGGACATCCCCGCGACGGCGGATTGGTGGGCGGAGATTCAAGCCGGGATTAATGCCGCCGATGCCTTCGTCTTCGTCATCAGCCCGGATTCAGTCACTTCAGATATTTGCCGCAAGGAAATCGAACACGCGCTGGAAATCAACAAACGCCTGATTCCGATTCTCTATCGCGAGGTCGAGGACAAAAATCAGCAAAAACAGATGCACCCGGCAATTTCATCGCATAACTGGTTATTCTTCCGCGACCATGATGATTTTGAAGCGGCGTTCCAGAATCTCAACGCATCGTTAGAAACCGACCTCACGCACAACCGGCTGCATACGCGGATTTTAGTACGGGCGCGTGAATGGGCGGAAAAAGGTCAGAATAAAAGTCTGTTGATGCAGGGCGATGATCTGGAAGAAGCCGAAACGTGGATGACCACCGCCGTCAATAAAGACCCGCGTCCCACCGAACTGCACGCGAACTATATCAAATCGAGTCGGCAGCGCGCCACCAACAGTCAACGTCGGTTTATCGCGCTATCGCTGGTGGTGATGGCCATCTCTACCCTGTTGGCATTGTTCGCGGTCATACAGTGGCAAGAGGCACAACAAGCCCGTGAACAGGCCGCCCAAGCCCGTGAACGCGCGGAACAAACCTCGCGCGAGGCGCAAAGTCTGGCGCTGGCGTCGTCGGCCCAGCAGGCATTGCTGAATAACGACCCGGATTTGGCGCTGGTGCTGGCGCTCGATGCCAATACCTTCCGCAATCCGCTGCCGATAGCCCCGCGCGCTTTGATTGACGCCGCCTATTATCCCGGCACACGGCGTCTGCTGGATGGACACACTGATGCGGTGCGCGCCATTGCCTATAGCCCGGGTGGTGAATTTGTGCTGTCGGGCGCGGATGACAGCACCGCCTGCCTGTGGAATCCCGATACGGGTGAACAGATTCGCTGTCTGACCGGGCACACGGGCGATGTGGTCGCCGTAGCCTTCATGCGGAATGGCACCGCCGTCACCGCTGGCAGCGATGCGGTTATCCGCCTGTGGAATCCCCAAACCGGCGAAGAAATACAGCAGTTCACCTATTCCTCGCCCATCCTCAGTATCGACATCAATGAGACGGATTCGCTGTTGATGGCGGGGGCGCAGGATGGTCATGTCGTCGTCTGGGATATTGCCAGCGGCGACCAGGTCTATGATTATGCCCTGCACGCCGATGTGGTCGCGGGCGTCGCCTTCAGCCCGGATGGCGTTCATGCGCTGTCGGGCGCGGAGGATAACACGGTTGTATACTGGGTATTGGAAACGGGCGAGGTGGTCTATGACTTCATCGGTCATGAGCGCGGCATTCTGTCTGTCGATTTCAGTCCCAATGGCGATTTAGCCGTCTCGACCTCGCGCGATTATTCGGTTGCATTGTGGGACACCTCAACGGGACAGGAATACCTGCTGCTGCTGGGGCATAATGGCGGTGTGACCGATGCCATTTTCGTCCCCAACACGACTCTCCTGCTCACCGCATCATGGGACAATTCCGTGCGCTTGTGGGATATTTCGTCAGGCCGCACAGTGCGGACATTTTATGGGCACAACGGCGGCATCAACGGCATTGGCATCAGCCCGAACGGGGAATATTTCGCGTCGGGGTCGTTTGACAGCGATGTGCGTGTGTGGGCGATTAATAATGTGCTGGAAATCACGCGATTTTATACGAATGCAGACCCTGTTGGCGGCCTCGATTATAACCCCGATGGTCGGCGTATCGTGGCGGTGCTGGCGAATGGTGCTGTCATGGAGTGGCAGCTCGACACCAGAGAACGGTTTGAACTGGACACGCCATACAGTGAATACCTGACCAGTGTCGCGTATAGTGGTGATGGCATGAGTCTGGTCGCGGGCGGCGATGAAGGCACAATCGCGATCTGGAACGTGCGCCCCAACGACCCGGATTATGGTGAAGTCGTGTGGGAATCGGATGAGCTGACACAACGCACAGTAAGCAGTGTCGATTTCAGCGCCGATAGCAGTATGGTGCTGGCGTCGGCGGGTGCGAATGTCTATGTCTTCAATGCCGCGACAGGCGCAGCCATCAATACATTGACGTATGATGCCGATATTGCAGTGGCAGTGTTCGCGCCGAACAATCGTTATGTCGCCGCCGGCTACTATCGCGCCGCCAATAATCTGGTCATGCGTGACATCTTCAGTGGCGACGAGGTACAGACCTTTGATGGGCACAATGATGG
>CAZTLI010000172.1:0-10211 GCA_964614375.1 uncultured Anaerolineaceae bacterium | reverse complement strand
TCAGATGCCGTTTGTCCTCATTGGGCGACCCGAAGAACCCAAGGATGTGCCCTTCATTGATACGGACAATCTGAATGGCGGGCGCATGGCGACAGAGCACCTGATTGGGTTGGGCTATCGCCGGATAGCGACCATCGCCTCCAAATATAATCCAGCCGGGGATGACCGGTATCTGGGGTATCAACAGGTCTTAGCCGAGCATGAGATTGCGCTTGATGAGGCGTTGATCGTCTTTGGGGACTACACGCTCGAAAGCGGGTATGAAGCGATGAAGCAGCTTTTACCGCTGCGTCCCGAAGCGGTGTTTGCTGCATCCGATATGATGGCGCTGGGGGCGGTGCGGGCGGTTCAAGAGTTCGGTTTAAAAGTGCCGGATGATATTGCCGTTATTGGTTATGATGATTTACCACCCGCCGTGCAATCGCATCCACCCCTGACCACCGTTCAGCAGCCCATCGAAAAGTTAGGCAAGATGGCAGTGGAAATACTGCTTGAGATTATCAACGGTAATGTCCATCCGCCGCGTCAGGTGATTTTGCCAAACGAACTCATTATTCGGGCCAGTTGTGGCGCAGACCGGGCGCTTGAGCATTCGGTGGTGGGTTAGGGGGATAGTGGGTTATGATATGCGCGGTCTTGAAATCAGTTAGCGTGTTAAGCAGGTGATTATGGCGTATCGACATCGTGACTACCGTAGAACGGTGATGCGGGCAGTGCAAGTTTGTGGGATTTGTCAGCGTGAAGGCGCTGTTCACGAATCTACATCAGGGGCGTTGCTGGTCTTAATTTGCCAATTTATGGGAACGCTCCCAATCTGTTATCTGTTTATCTTCTCAGCAAATGGCTGTAATCGCGCGGTTGAGGGGATGACTTACCTGTGTTGAGATAGGGCAAACGAAGGAGGCTAGAATCTGTTCAGAATTTTAAGCAAGCACTACCAAACTAAAATCGCACGTTTATCAAGTGATGTGATGAAAGGTTAAACCATGAAAAAGTTTTCCGCATTAGTATTCTTGATGTTGTTGGTGGTAGTGAGCATTGCCCCAACGGCGGCGCAAGACCCGGTGACGATTATCTGGTACATCGGTCTGGGTACGGGCGCGCAACCCGAACAACGTGAAGCGCAAGAAGCCGTCGTCGCTGAATTCAACGCGACTCACGACGACATTGTGCTGGAAATCAACATTGTTGAAAACACCGTCGCCTATGACACACTGAGCACATTGATTGCTGCTGGCAACAGCCCCGACATCATTGGCCCCGTCGGTACAGATGGCGCGAATGCGTTCGGTGATGCTTATCTTGATGTGCAGCCCTTGGTTGATGAAACTGGCTATGATCTGACACAATGGCCCGAATCGGCTGTGGAATTCTATCGCACAGATCGCGGTCTGTTGGGTCTGCCTCTGGGTGCGTTCCCCTCAATGATTTACTATCGTCCCGCCATGTTCGATGAAGCCGGACTGAACTATCCGCCCGCCAATTATGGTGATCCCTATGTCTGGGAAGATGGTACCGAAGTTGAGTGGACGATTGATGTCATGCGCGAAGTGGCGATGCTGCTGACGGTTGATGCCAACGGTCTGGACGCGACGATGGAAGGATTCGATCCTGAAAACATCATCCAGTGGGGTTTCGACTTCCAGTGGTACGGTGATGGTCGTCAGATTCCGAATATGTTCGGTGCAAGCGCGCTCTGGGATGCTGAAACAGGCGAAGCTGTGCTGCCGGACGCATGGGTTGAGGGCTTCCAGTGGTGGTATGATGGGATGTGGGTAGACTACTTCATCCCCAATGCGGCACAAGAAGGTAGTGACCTGCTGGGCGCGGGTAATCCGTTTAACTCTGGCAATCTCGCTATGGCCCAGTCGCACCTGTGGTACACCTGCTGCCTCGAAGGTGATGAATGGGACATGGCGCCGATTCCGTCATACAATGGCGTGACGACAGTTCGCCTCCATGCCGACACCTTCCGTATCCTCGATACAACCGAACATCCAGCCGAGGCCTTTGAAGTGCTGACCTTCCTCGTGGGGCCCGCTTCACTCGACCTGCTGACCGTGTATGGAGGTATGCCGGCGCGGGTGGGAGATCAAGAAGCGTTCTTCGCCGCCCTGGATGAAACCTATCCGCAGGGCGTGAACTGGCAAGTTGCTCGCGACGGGTTGAACTACGCGGACGTTCCCAGCCACGAAGCCTGGTTCCCCAACTACCTGCGCGGACGGGATCGCGTGACCCAGTTCACCACACTGCTGAACAGTACACCGGGTCTGGATGTGCAAGCCGAACTGGAAACATTCATCGGCGATATGCAGACTATTTTTGACGAAGCAGGTACGGAATAGCGGCGTCTCCTTAAGTTGTGCGGGGGCGGTGATGTGCCGCCCCTTATTATCACCGGTTGTTGCGTTTGCTCCAGCAGACGATATAGTTGCAGCAGCAATTCTCTAATAATGACCTGAGTTGACGGAGCAGTGAAATGGCCTCAACAGATAGTTCTCTTAGTTTAAATGTGCCCGGCACGACAGCAGCACCCAGACGCTATAGTCTGCACCGCATTCGTCAAATCTGGGGCATTATTTTCCTGTCACCCTGGTTGTTCGGGTTTTTTGCGTTCACGTTTTTTCCGATTGCGGCATCGCTGATATTGTCGTTCACCAATTACAACCTCAATGAAGCCGATCAGATTGCGTGGGTGGGTCTGGATAATTATCATCGGCTCTTCAATGTAGACCCCTTAATTGGCGTGTCGTTGACGGCGACCCTCCGCTTTGCGCTGATTGCCATTCCCTTGTCGATTGTTTTGCCTGTTGGATTGGCGGCGCTGCTGAATTCCAAGCATCTTCTGGGCAAGCGGCTCTTTCGCACCTTGTTTTATATGCCCTATATCGTCCCCATCATCTCGGCAGTTTATATCTGGCAGGGGATGCTCAACAGCGAAACGGGCTGGATTAACCGGATACTGGGTTTATTTGGCATTGCTGGCCCACAATGGTTGAACGATGTCTTCTGGATTTATCCGGCGTTGAACATCATCGGCTTATGGGGCGTCGGCAATGCGTTTTTGATTACGCTCGCCGGGATGCAAGGTGTGCCGACAGAACTTTATGAAGCGGCGACTGTCGATGGGGCGGGGCCGATGCGTCGTTTTCGGCATATTACGCTACCGATGGTGTCGCCGATTATTTTCTATAATCTCATTTTGTCTGTTGTGGGCTTGTTCCGCTACTTCGAGATTCCGTATATTCTCTCGCAGGGGACGGGACGCCCCGCCAACGCGACCATGTTCTTCAATGTACATCTATATAAGAGCGCTTTTGTGTTTAAAGAAATGGGATACGCCTCGGCGATGGCGTGGCTGTTGTTTGGGATGGCCTTTATCGCGACACTGGCGATATTCTTCAGCGCCCGTTACTGGGTGTACTATGCGAGTGGGGATGAATTTTAAATGGCTACCAAAGTTAAACGTCACGAAATCGAATCACCCTGGTACACCTTCCAACTGGGCAAGTTTGGGACATCTGCCCTGATTACGCTGTTTGCAGCCATTCTGTTGGCGGCCTTTTTAGTCCCTTTCCTGTATTCGGCGCTCACGTCGATTAAAGACCGCGACCAGATCGTCGCCAGCGCGCGCGGCACGATTCTGCCGGTGGATGTCGCGACCTTCACGTATGAGGGCGAAGAGTACGATGTGTTCTATGTGCCCACCGAAAGCGGGATGCAAGAATGGGCGCTGGTCAGGCCGGGACGCCAATCCAGCGAATTTATCGACCCGGAAAATCCCGAAGCGGGGACGATTGTCTGGGAAGGGTCATGGCGGACGCTGCAAAATGTCGAAGTTTTAGCGCCGCGTTGGGGCAACTTCGCCGAAGCGTGGGACGAAATTGACTTCCCACTGTTGATGCGGAACACCCTTGCCATCGCTGTCTTTGGGATTATCGGCACGCTCATCTCGTCGATTTGTGTGGCCTATGCCTTTGCCCGCTTCCCGATTCCCGGTAAACGTTTCTTGTTTATGATTTTGATTGGCACGATTATTCTGCCCGATCAGGTCAAGCTCATCCCGACGTATACCTTCTTCGCGCGGATCGGTTGGGTAGGGACGTGGCTGCCGCTGATTGTCCCGCACTTCTTCGCCAATGCCTACAATGTGTTTCTCATTCGCCAGTATTTCTTGACTCTGCCGCGCGAATTGGATGAGGCGGCGATGATTGATGGGGCGGGGCCGCTGCGTATTCTGCTCAATGTCATTATCCCGCAGTCGTGGCCTGTGATTGTGGCGGTGGCGTTGTTCCATCTGGTTTTTGCGTGGAATGATTACTTCGGGCCATTGATTTATCTGCTTGGCGAACAGGACAAACAGGTGATTTCTGTTGGTATTCAGGTCTTCAACTTCCAGTATGGGTCGCGACCACATCTGATTCAAGCGACGGCCTTGATGGGTCTGGCGCTGCCGGTGGTCGTGTTCTTCCTGGCACAGCGGTTCTTCATGCGCGGCGTCGTCATCACTGGAGTCGATAAGTAGATGAGCGAACCTTTTGTTCTGGGGGTCAATTATTGGCCCCGTCGCAAAGCAATGTACTGGTGGTCGAACTTCGAGGCCGACGAAGTTCGGACAGAATTTGATGTGATTTCGAGCATTGGGATGAAGGTGGTGCGCCTGTTCCTGCTGTGGGACGATTGGCAGCCCACGCCGGACAGTGTTTCGTCGGAGCGCCTGCGAGATTTTGGCATTGTGTGTGACATTGCCGCTGAACGCAATTTGCAACTGGATGTAACCTTTTTCACGGGGCACATGAGCGGCCCCAACTGGTCTCCCCAATGGCTTTTGGATAAAGATGCGCCACCGCCGTCGCCATATATGCGGCAGGTTTTGAGCGGCGGGCGGATTGTCGATAGTGCCTATCGCAATATGTTCCACGATGAAGCGGCATTGGCGGCGTCCCGACTATTATTGAAGACCGTTGTCAGCGCGTATAAAGACCATGACGCGATCTGGATGTGGAATCTCGGTAACGAACCCGATTTGTTCGCCTATCCCCATTCGCCGCAGGCGGGGCGCGCGTGGGTCAAGGAAATGCGTGACCTCATTCGCGAAATCGACCCCAGGCATGATGTGACCTGTGGCCTGCATGTGGCGAGTCTGCTGGTGGAAAACGGGCTGCACATCGACCAGATTTTTGCCGAGACGGATGTCGCCGTGATGCACGGTTATCCGATGTATATACCGTGGGCACGCGATAATCTCGATCTCGACTTTGTGCCGTATCTGTGCGCGCTGGTGACGGCCTTGTGTGGCAAGCCGTGCCTGGCGGAAGAGTGGGGCGGCTGTACTGCGCCGGATGGACGCGATTCTGAAGTGTGGGAATGGACATCGTATAAGGGCGTGCCGCGCACGCAATTTATGGCAGGCGAACAGGCGCTGGCAGACTATATCGACGGTGTGCTGCCGAAGCTGGTCGAAGTGGGTTCAACTGGCGCGATGTTGTGGTGTTATGCCGACTATGCCGAACATCTGTGGGATCGCCCCCCATGTGACCCGAATGGCGCAAAACATGAACGGCATTTTGGGTTGGTGCGGCCCGATGGCACATTGAAACCCCATACCGAAGTCATCAAAAAATTTGCAGCGACCAGACCCACTGTTCAACCTGCACAGCGCACGGTGACGCTGGACATCACGCCCGATGAATATTATCAAGCGCCTGCTGACCATGCACAGCGATTATATAAGGATTATTTAGCCCGGTATGAAAATGTGGACACATCACTCACGTAGAGATTCTTTTTACACCCACCGCCTCGTCCTGCTGCTCATCGCCATCTGTTTATTGCTTGCGCCTCAACTCATCGCGCAGGATGCAGGTATTACGGTGAATGCAGACGACATTATCGCCGAAGTCAGTCCGTTTGCGTATGGGGCGAATTTTGGCCCCTTGAGCCTTGTGCCGTTTGAATTGTTCGAGGCGGCGGAAAACAGCGGCATCACCTTTTTGCGTTTTCCCGGTGGTCGCTGGGGCGATTTGAACGACCTGCAACCCTTCCACATCGACACGTATATGCAGGTGGTCGAATTGATGGGTGTTGAACCGAGTATTCACGTCCGGCTGGAAAATGGCACGCCCACCGCCGCTGCCGATCTGGTGCGGTATACCAACATCGAAAACGACTATAACGTTCGCTACTGGTACATCGGCAATGAACCCAATCTCTTCGATGACTATACGGTTGCCGAATATGTCGTGCAGTGGCGCGCGATTGCCGAGGCCATGCGCGAAGTCGATCCTGACATTGTGTTGATCGGCCCCGAAGTATCGCAGTGGAACGGGACGCCACAGGTTGACCCGGTTGACCCGGATGGCGTGGATTGGCTGCGCGGCTTTTTGGAGGCGAACGGCGATATTGTCGATGTGGTTGCCGTACATCGCTATCCCTTCCCACGCAGTATGACCAATCCGGTGACGACGGTGGATGAATTACGCGAGAATACGCCGGAATGGGGCGAAATTGTGGATCGGCTGCGGGCGGTGGTGGTCGAGATCACCGGGCGCGAAGATTTGCCCGTCGCCATTACCGAAGCCAGCAGCCATTGGAGCAGTGCGACGCAAGGCGAAGCCTCGCCCGATTCACACTATCACGCCATCTGGTGGGCGGATTCGATGGGACGTTTGCTGCAAGACAATCCCTTCATCATCGGCTACTTTGAATTGCAGACGCCGGTATCACGCGGCGGGTGGGGCTTGTTGGCGCGTTATGACGTGCGCCCGACCTATTATGTCTATCAACTCTATCAACGTTTTGGCACGCAGGTCGTCGCCGTCACACAAGATGAATCGTATCTGATGGTGTATGGCGCGCTGCGGGATGATGGTGCATTGACACTCATCGCTGTCAATCGTAGTGATGATGAAATGAGCACACCGATTACGATTGATGGTTTTGAAGGCGATGTGACCGAAGTGCGCCTGTTCACCGAAGACATTCCCGCCGAAGTTGTCGAAAACACGTATCTTGTCGATGGCGTCCTGACCCTGCCGGCGCGGTCGGCGGCGCTGTTCGTACTGGAGTAGGGTTGTGATCGACAAGCGAATGGCGCGCAACATCGTCCTCATCTGGCTGGCGTGGAGTATCATCCTCATCGGGTATATGCACTTCGCCCGCACCCGGTATGCACCTAATCGCCCGGATGACGCGCTCGTATGGACAGCGACAGAAACGACGGTTCGCAGCAATAACGACAAACCCTATCTACTTGAACCATTCCTGAATACGCAAGTGGCCTGGGACAGCGAGTTCTATCTAGGCATCGCCACTGTGGATTATGACAACCCGGATATTCGCGTGGTGACATCCAGAACTGGCCCCAGCGATGAAGAATACGGCATGAGTTATGCCTTCTTCCCGCTGTATCCCTACATCATGAAGGTGGTGCGCGCGCCGTTTGTGCTGTTGGGTATGGAGCCGATAGCCGCTTCAGCCTTGGCGGGCGTCGTGGTGTCGCTGCTGGGGACGTTGGGCGGTATGTTCGCGCTGTATGACCTCGTGCGCGATGAATTGGGCGACACGGGGGCGCTGCGAACGGTCTTTTTGATGCTCATCTTCCCAACGTCGATGTTCTTTGCCACCGTCTATACCGAAGGCTTATTCGTCGGATTGGCGTTTGGCAGTCTGGCGTTGATGCGTCGTAAGCAGTTCGTCGCGGCGGCTGTCCTCGCGGCCTTAGCGACATGGACGCGGGCTGTTGGCGGTGTTTTGCTGCTGCCGCTGCTGCTGTCATGGTGGCGCGCCTATCGCGCTGCCAATCCCGAAGCAAGACAGGCGCTGCTCTATCGCCTGCCTGTTTTGTTCGCGCCCGTTGCCGCTTATGGCTTGTGGCGATTGGCATTTGGGGAACAGTTCGACTTCGTGCAGGAAAACTGGTTCGGCAACATGAGCTTCCAGTTTGAACTCACGCGCGACGCATGGCAGCAGTTCATCGAACGCGCCGCCACAGTCCCCGAAACAGGCGCGGTTATCGCGCTCGGCATCGGCTCGATTGTGCTGGCGTTTTTGAGTTGTCTGCTGGTGTTCAGGCGCTATCCCGAACTGGCGTTATTTGGTTTTCTAGCCTTAATTGTGCCGCTCACAGGGGGGTGGACAGGCACAAACAGCGCGATTCGCTATGTGCTGGTTGTCCCGACGTTGTGGGTTTTGTTGGGGCGATTGAGCCGGAATGTGGTGTTTGAGCGCGCATGGACGTTGTTCAGCATTTTGTTGTTGGCAATGCAAGCGTTTTTGTTCAGTTTTGATTTTTGGGTTGCCTGAGCATCGCCATCTTCTCATCACAAAAACCAGGCAATAGGGAAGGATAGGTATTATGGCGTTTCCGAAGGATTTTGTTTGGGGAACGGCAACTTCGAGTTATCAAATTGAGGGCGGTGGGCTGGATTATGGGCGGGGTGAGTGTATCTGGCATCGTTTTTCACACACACCGGGCAAAGTGCATAATGGCGATACGGGCATGGTGGCCTGTGACCATCTTCACCGCTATGCTGCTGATGTGAAATTGATGACGCAATTGGGTGTCGATGCCTATCGTTTTAGTGTGTCGTGGCCGCGCGTTATACCCGCAGGCACTGGCCCGGTCAATCAACAGGGATTGGATTTTTATAGTCGGTTGGTCGATACCCTGCTCGAAGCCGGGATTACGCCGTTCCTGACGTTGTATCATTGGGATTTGCCACAGGCCTTGCAAGACCGCGGTGGATGGGAAAATCCTGAAAGTGTGGGGTGGTTCGTCCAATATACGGATTTAGTCACGCGGACGCTCGGTGATCGTGTAAAAAATTGGATTACGCATAACGAACCGTTCGTGGTTTCGATGGTGAGCAACCTTGATGGCGTTCATGCACCCGGCAAGACAGACGCGGTGGCGGCCTATACGGTCGCGCATCATGTGCTGTTGTCGCATGGCGCGGCTGTCCCGGTGATTCGCCAGCATGTGCCCGATGCCGAAGTGGGGATTACACTCGATCAGGCCTACAGCGTGCCCTATCGTGCCAGTAATCATGCCGACCAACTGGCAGCGCGACGATTCGCCGTCTTTCATAACGATTGGTTCTTAGAACCGGTTTTTCGGGGCACATATCCGGCGGATATGGTGCGCTTTCTGGATGCAAAAGGGGTCCTCGCAAAAATAGACCCCACCGAAATTCACAAGGCGCTCGTCCCGCTGGATTTTCTGGGCATCAATTACTATACACGGCATCTGGTCAGCGCCAATGACTCCGATGGTCTGCATCAATTGCGGCATATTCGTAATGACGGCGCGGAACATACGGCGCTGGATTGGGAAGTGTATCCTGATGGGCTGCTGCATACGCTGCTGTATCTGCACAATGCCTACTATCCGCCCAAAATCTATATTACGGAAAATGGCTGCACCTATGAAGACCCGGAACCGATTGATGACTTTGTAGATGACCCGCGCCGCCGCCTCTATTTTGAGCAGCACCTCGACGCGGTGAGCAAGGCGATTGATTTAGGTGTGCCTGTTGCGGGCTATTTCGCGTGGAGTCTGATGGATAACTTTGAGTGGGCACAGGGTTATAGCAAACGCTTTGGCCTGTATTATGTCGATTTTGAGACGCTGGAACGGTATCCCAAAGCCAGCGCCTATTACTATCGTGAACGCATTGATAGAGAACGCGCCGCAGCCGCAGCGATGGCATAGGTATGCCCGGACAAAAGCATCAACATAAAGAGAGGCGGAACACGTCCGCCTCTTTGTTTTGCATCACGATGATGGTTTATGAACCACAGGTCAGTGTCGTCTGGGGATGGCTGTTCCCCGGATGTCCGACTTGCTGGTCGGCATAGAGTGTGACTGTGCCGCCACCCTCATAACGGACTTCCATTGTCGCGCCGCCATTGATTTGTACTGCACCGGATTCAACTGTCACGCCATCGACTACAATCGTATAGGCCGTCGGCGCACGCATGTCACCATTACCGGGTTCACCCGTGTTACGGATGGTGAATACAGCCACATTGCCATCGCAGTAACCCGTGACTTCAAGGCTGGAGCAGTCCAGACGATCTGGATTGTTGCCCTGGCAGCCCAATGGGGGTTCTTCTGTCGGGTCGGGTGTGGGTTCTTCCGTCGGGTCAGGTGTGGGTTCTTCCGTCGGGTCAGGTGTGGGTTCTTCCGTCGGGTCAGGTGTGGGTTCTTC
>CAZTLI010000171.1:0-10226 GCA_964614375.1 uncultured Anaerolineaceae bacterium | reverse complement strand
GTACCGGTCAGGATGTCCGCGCCATTGGCGATGTGGGTTTCGGCGGCTTCCGTCGCCAGCGGCACATCGCTGAAGGACTGGATATAGGTCACATTGACCGTTGCATCGGGGTTGGTGTGGGCAACGCCCGCGACAAAGCCATCGACATACAGCTTGGCATCACCTACTTCGATGGGGCCAACCACGCCAATAACATTGGTTTCGGTCAATAGACCCGCCATCGCGCCATTCACAAAACCACCCTGATCGGCGGCGACAGTATAGGCATAGACGTTATCCAGACCGAATGTATCCACATCCGTACCCCATGCGAATGACACGTCCGGGAATTCAGGCGCAAGTTCTTGCAGGATAGCGCCATATTGCGAACCATGGGCGATAACGAGGTCATATTCACCCGATGACGCCCATTCACGCAGGGCTACCGCCGCGTCATCCACAACGAACGTGCCATCTTGAAAGACAAATTGGAAATTTTCTTCGCCCATTTCGGCCTGCACCGCCAGCAGCGCATCATACATGCTCTGGCTGAAGGCGAGGTCATTGGTCGCGCTCGGCGCAACCGCAGCAACGCGGAATACACCGTCATCCTGTGCGGCAGCAGGCAAAATGCCCATCAACACCACACTGATGACCAGTATGAGCAGCAAACTCAATAGCTTGTGGAAATTTTTCATGATTTTTTCTCCTTGAGAAATAGAAAACACACCTTACCCTTCGCCACGATCAAAGGGTTTAGTCAACGCATCGGGTTTGTCACGCCGTTTTGACGCAAAAATTAACGCGATAATCGTAATCACATACGGCGCCATCACCGCAAATTCAGATGGAATATCGACACCAACCACACTAATTTGCAATTGCAGCGCATTGACAAAACTAAACAGCAGCGCGCCCATCATCACCGCGACGGGTCGCCACCCGCCGAAATACACCAAAGCGACGGCGATAAAGCCCTGTCCCGCCGTCAAATTCTGTTGGAACACATTCAGTTGCGCGATAGACAGGGACGCGCCCGCCAGCCCGCCGAGAATGCCGCCAATCACGAGCGTGATATAGCGCACCCGCGCCACACTCACACCCATCGCGTCCGCCGCTTCGGGATTTTGACCCACCGCGCGAATCATCAGGCCGAAATTGGTGCGATTGAGCACAAACGTCGTAATCGGCACCAGCGCGAACGCCACATATACCAGAATATGATGATTGAAGAATATCTCGCCAAGGATGGGGATGTCGGACAGCACCGGGATATAGACATCGGGAAAACCGCGCACAGTCTGGGGAGTGCCTACCAACTGCTGGAACAGCAATTCGCTCATGCCCAGTCCGAACAGATAAATCCCGATACCGCTGATGCCCTGTTCGGCTTTAAGCGTGACACTGATGAACCCCATCGCCAGCCCCATCACCGCCCCGACGATAATCGCAACCACGAGTCCCAACAGGAGATTGCCCGTCAGGAACACGGTATAAAAGGCCGAAAATGCCCCCATCAGCATCATCCCATCTAAACCGAGATTGAGGACGCCGCTGCGCTGTCCCAGCGTTTCGCCCAATGCCGCGAACAGATAGGGCGTTGCCAGCCGGATTGTCGATGCAAACACACTCGCTGTAATAATATTCATCGTCAGTTCCCATCGACCTGTGCAGCCTCAGCTTGCAAGGCGAGATTATCTTCCTCCGCCACCTGTCTGCCTGCGCGTCGTCGTGCCCGCCGCTGGATGAATATCTGGCTGCTGACGACGAATACGACGATTAAGCCATTGATGGCGATAATCATTGACGCCGGAATATCGACCTCGCGCTGCATGCGTTGCGCGCCCACCAACAATCCACCAAAGAAGGTCGAAGCCGGAATCGCAAAAATGGGGTTTAAACCGCCGAATAGGGCGGCGACGATGCCATTGAAACCGGCATTCGCTGTAAATCCCTGTGGCGAGCCATCGGTTTGCAAGCGATAGTTCAAGCCGAGCACCTGTACCGCGCCCGCCAGTCCTGCCATGCCACCCGCCAGAAACATCGACAATATGATCTGACGTTCCACATTGATGCCGGCGTAACGTGCCGCCCGTTGATTCAAGCCCACCGCACGGATGCGATAACCGACCGTCGTGTGCCAGAGCAAGACATAGATCACAATCGCAATCACAATCGCGATGATCAGGCCATAGTGCAGCCGGGTGCGGTCAAACACCTCCAGGACCGAGAAACGCGGTAATTGTGCGACTTCGGCAATGCGTGCGGTTTTGGGGATGTGATTGACACCGACAGTTTCCGGGTCGAGCAGGGGGCCGTTGAGCAAAAAATTCATCATCTGGACGGCAATTTGATTCAACATGATGGTGCTGAGGATTTCGTTAACGTCAAAATAGGCTTTGAGGAAGCCCGCCAGTCCACCATAGAGACCGCCCGCGATAAAGCCTGCCAGCAGCGACGCCGGAATGACCAATCCACCGAACCGATCAGCCATTGCCAGCGCCACCGTCACGCCTGCCAGCGCGCCCGCAATCATCTGGCCTTCGCCACCAATGTTGATGACGCCCCCACGAAAGGCAATCGTAATCCCGATGGCGACAAACAGGATGGGCGTGGCTTTGACTAAGGTTTCGGCAGTCGCATTTTCCGACCCAAACGCCCCCTGAAACATCGCGGTAAAGGCCGTAATCGGATCGGCAGCAAGCGCAACGAGCAAAATCGCCGCGACAACCAGCGCCAGCAACAGCGCAATGACGACAGGCGAGAGGTCGATGATGCGGTCAAACTTTAACCGTTCATAGATGCGCGGCAGTCGATTGGTCGATGATGACATAACATCACTTTCGATGAATAAGTATTGTTCGCAATCGTTACGACAGGGCTGCCCTAATGTAATAGCTTAGATTGCATCTGTTCAGGCAGGAACTATGTAATCTATTTGACGTTCTTTTGGTCACTTTTCACAAAAGTCAGAATTCCCCCAACTATATATAGGAACACATATTTTGTCGATAAATTGCCGTGCGTGCCATGCCCGTCTCTATTGCAGACTATTACAGGCGGTGATGGGTGTGTTTTAACCTGTCTGTGGTGAAAGTTGTGCCGGGTAACAACAGGGATGCGTACCGACAGGAGTGAGCCAAAAGGACAGAGGCGAGTGAAAGTGTGTCATTTATTATCCTTGCGCCCGCTGCGACGCATGGATGCGGCCTTTGCGGTTCAATTGTCTTCGCCAGCGGCAATATTCATCCTTTTGATGCGCCGCAGGTGGCATGGACAGCTTCTGTTTTTCCGGCTCATCACGGAGAAACTGAATTTCCAATTCTGCAAACTATGCCCGCTAAGATGGGGCGATGAACTTCAGACATACCGGTGTCGGACAGGGCGTTACCGCGACAGGTTTGAGCGTGCCATCGTGCGGATTGATCCGCAGCGTTACAAGCGTATCGCTGTCCTGATTGCCAACCAGCACATACGTCCCGGTTGGGTCAATTACGAAATTGCGCGGCGTTTTTCCGTTTGTGGACTGATGCCCGATATACGTAAGCGCTGCCGTATCGTCATCAATGGCATAGATAGCAAGGCTGTCATGACCGCGATTGCCCACATACAGAAATTTGCCGCTCGGTGTGAGTTGAATGTCCGAACACGAGTTATGCCCATCGTAGCTTTCGGGCAATGTTGAATGCGTTTGCAGCAGTGTGAATGTACCCGTTGCGGTATCGAATGATAGGACAGCAACCGTTGAATTCAATTCTTGCGCCACATAAGCGAAACGTCCGTTGGGATGAAATACCAGATGGCGCGGGCCTGAACCCGGCGTCATCTGGACGTAGGGTGGGTCGTTGGGGATAAGCAGACCATTTTCTGTATCAAGCTGATAAATCATGATTTTATCCAGCCCCAGATCACACACCAGCACATAGGCATTCGTCGGGTCAGCAATCACACAATGCGCGTGCGATTTGTCCTGACGCGCTGGCACAGTTTTCAACGCGGGTTCGGTGTGTTTATGCGAACTGCTGGCGGGCGCGAGACGACCATCCGCGTTGATGGGCAGTATGGCGACAGCTTGACCATCTCGATAATTGGCAGCGAGCAGATAGCGATTGGATTTGTCCAACGAGAGATACACGGTGATACCCCCCATTGCAGGCTGTTGATTGAGATAGGTGAGGCGGCCACTTTTGGAGTCGATAGCAAAGGCCGTGATCGTGCCTTCTTCCCATTCCCAGACCTCGCTACAGGCATACAAAACCCGTTTGCTGTGGTCAATCACGAGATAGGACGGATTATCAATCGCGACTTGCCCGACTTGTGCCAGTTCGCCTGTTACCGGGTTGAATCGAAAAATATAGATACCTTCGCCGTGTGTCGCTTGCAGATAGGGAAACGGGCGTGTATACGTGCCGACGTACAAAAATACACTTTCTGTCATTCGGATTTGCTCCACAGGAAACCATCGTGGTCAGGGTCGGGCGGGACTGCCATCGGGTAGGCGGGTTTGCGTCCATTCGATGATTTCGTCCGTGCAGGGATATTTCGCGGCGAGGGTCTCATCAATATCCACACCTAATCCGGGGCGGTCATTGGGAAATAGATAGCCATCGCGCACTTCCGGGCAGCCGGGGAACATCTCGTACACCAGTTCCGGGAAGCGACACCATTCCTGAATGCCGAAGTTGGGCGACCACACATCCAGATGCAGATTGGCGGCATGTCCGACAGGGGATACATCGTGCGGGCCATGCCATGCAGTGCGAATGCCATAGCTCTGCGCGAGAATGGCGGCATTGCGCGCGGGTGTGATACCGCCGATGGCGCTGATGTGCATTCGGATGAAATCTATCAGGCGGCGTTCAACCAGCGTCCGCCATTCCAGCGAATGCACGAACAATTCACCCATCGCCAGCCGGGTGGTACAGTGCGAACGGATGTGTACAAACCAGTCGATGTCTTCTGGCGCGAGCGCATCTTCAAGGAAAAACAGGTTGACAGGTTCGACGGCTTTCGCAAAGGCTGCGGCGTCCATCGGGTGCAGGCGTTCGTGAATATCATGCAGCAGTTCAATCTCATCACCGAGCGTTTCACGCGCTGTTTCAAGCAGCGCCAGCGTTTTTCGCACATACGCGCGGGGGTCATAATACTGCCCGTCTACTGCACCCGGCGGGCGCACATCCCGGACACTTTCACCGCCATAACCGCCCAACTGCAAGCGAATGTGACGATACCCTTCCGCAATGAGCGTCTGGGCATCGTCAAGCACTTCGGCGGCGGTTTGACCATTGGCATGAACATAGACGGCGGCGGCTTCGCGGCACTTCCCACCGAGCAAGTCATAAACGGGCATGTTCGCCATTTTGCCCTTGATGTCCCACAGCGCCATATCGACGCCAGAAATCGCGTTGTTGAGCACCGGGCCATTGCGCCAATAGCCATTGACCATCAACATTTGCCAGATGTCTTCTATCCGGCTCACCTCTCTGCCGATGAGGAAGGGCTTCAGATGGTGTTCGAGCGCGGCATGAACTGCGTGAAAGCGTTGGGTGAAGGTCGCGCAGCCCAAACCATACAATCCCGGTTCGGACGTAATCAGTTTGACCACGATCAAGCGTTGATTGAGGGGTTGGGTGAGAATAACCTGTACATCTTGAATAGTCACTGAGGGCATGATTGTTTCTCACTTTAACTGTATTAAATGGGTTGACCGGGCGGGCTGAGTTGAGCCGTGATACCGCCATCCACATATAAAATTTGCCCGGTGATATAGCTGGCATCGTCTGAAGCAAGGAAGGCCACCGCCGCGCCAATATCGAGGGCTGTACCATAACGTGAAATGGGGATGCGCCCGATTTGCGCCTGCGCGCGTTCGTCGTCGGGTGGGGGGGTACGCGCCCCGCGTATCGCACCCGGCGCAATCGCGTTGACTCGAATGCCAGCGCGTGCCACACTGAGCGCCAGCGCCCGCGTCATCGCATCCAGCCCGCCTTTGGTCATATCGTATGGCAGCCCGCGCCAATGCGCGCGCAGGCCGCCCACCGAACTGATGTTAATGATGCTGCCGCGTTTCACTTTTTGCATGATTTCGGCAGCGTGCCAGCTGCACAGATACGGCGCACGCAAATTGACCGCCAACTGCTGGTCGAGCAGCTCCCGCCCCGCATCGGCAAGTTCACCACGGCGCAGGTCTGCCGCGTTATTGACCAACACATCGAGACCATCAAAACGTCGCAGCGTGGCTGCAAACAATTGGCTGATCGCATCATCGTCTGTGAAATCAGCAGCAATACCGAGCACATCCACACCCAACGCCTGAAATGCCTGTACCGTCTCACTGACTTCTGTGCTATCAGCCCCATGTATGACTATTTTCATGCCCTCACGCGCCAAGCGCAGGGCAATACCTGTGCCAATGCCCCGACTCGAACCCGTCACCAGCGCGACCTGATTTTTAAATTCAGGATAGCGGGGTTGGATGGTTGCGAATGTCTGCGTGATGTCCATGAATGCGATTGCCCTCAACAGTCTTGCCAGCAGCGCTGCCCGCTGCCGCTTACTCCGCCAGTTGATAGACGCGAACGTAATCCACCAGCAGCGTCTGTGGGAATTCGGTGGTGGCATTGGGCGAACCGGGCCAGTTCCCACCGACAGCGACGTTCATCAGCAGGAAGAAATCATGATCGAATACCCATTCACGCGGCGCGACATCATTCACTGTCAATGTATTAAACAGCACACCATCGACATACCAGCGAATGACGCCGGGGTCCCAGTCGATTGCGAAGACGTGAAAATCATTGGACACCGCTTCAGGCAGCACGTAATGCGTTCCGATGCCCTGTGCGCCGGAATAACCGGGGCCGTGTACTGTGCCGTGAACAGTACGCATCTCATGACCGACATTTTCCAAAATGTCAATTTCGCCGCTGTTCGGCCAACCCACAGACGGGAAGTTCGCGCCCAGCATCCAGAACGCAGGCCAAACACCCTGACCGTATGTGATACGCATCCGCGCCTCAACCCGACCATAGGTAAATTCCACTTTATCGCGGGTGATACAGCGTGCCGATGTATAGCGGCATATGCCATAGTGACAGGTATAGTCATCGGGATTTTCTTCACGCGCGACGATTGCCAGATGCCCCTGACCATCGTGCGAGACATTTTCTGGTCGCTGCGTATAGTATTGGAGTTCGTTATTGCCCCAACCCTGCCCGCCAACCTCACACGTCCAGAATTCGTCATTGATTGGCGCGCCCGCTTCGGCGTCAAATTCATCCGACCACATCAAATTCCACTGCCGCGAATCCCATGTTACGCTCTCGTCCAAGACAAATACTCCTTCTTCATCTGCCGCTGCTTCTGCGCCAGAAATGGTCACGACTGACACATCCTCAATCGTGGTCAGGCCAACATCATCCAGATACGCCGTGTGTAAGCCCACCCCTGCCGGAAAACCAAAAGCATAGCCCGAAACGTCCGTCAGACCCAATCCATCATTGAGCGCGCCATTGGGCTGCCAATCGCTGCGACGTTGGAACAGGTCGAATGGAATCGTAAACTGCTGCCAGCCTGCATAATTATCGGCAATGCGATGATACCAGCGTTCCGCCGTATCGCCCGTTTGCGCCGGGTTGCGATTGTCGAAGATTTCAACCTGTATCATCCCGCCTGTGTTGTTGCCATACAGCCAGAACGTCAGCGCGTTATAGGCCGTCCAATCCATCCCGATCCAGTCTGTGCCATTGTTGAATACGCTGGTGAAGCCGCCCCATGACCCGATGTCATAAGTCACAGCCAGCACAGTGTTGGCGCGCGTCGGGGAGGTCGGCACAGCTAGCCGTGAATAGGGCACGAGCAATCGTGCGGCGAGCGTGACATTTTCAGCCGTATCGCCCCAGGGAATGTGACCGATGTCGTTGCCGAATGCGTCGTCCCGGAACAGCAAACCCCGCTCAAAATCATCGAGCACCAATTCAAGCTCAATGACTGCTGGGCTGGCGGACGTGTCCTGCGCGATGACCGTGAGCGTGACGAGTAAAACCAGGATGAGGACAACTAAAGTCAGTTTTTTCATGCGTATCATCTCCAAAATATTAAGATGCAAAATCTATCGTTAGCTGCCGGATGTGTCCATCGCGGGCGAAAATGCGCTGAGATAAATCGGCGCTCAGACGACTGCCGGATATGACCAGCGTTGGGTCATCATTGAACTGTATGATCATCTGGTCTATATCCGCACGCCGCACCACGACGGGTATCTGGCAGAAGGTATAGGCTAAACAATCGGCGTTTACCGCTAGCTGTTGAAATTCGCCCCGCACATCGACATACCGCAGGATAGACGGCGCGTGCAGGAGTTCCTGTTGACGCAGCAGCGCCGGATGAAAGACGATTGCGCCCGCTTCAATCACAATACCGAGTTCGACAAGGCGCGTGAGAATTTCCTCTTTGACCATGCCCGTCATACCCGGTTGTTTCGCGCCGTGTCCCATCGGCGTGTGGGAATAGGGGTCGGTGGGGAATGCGCCATAGACAGCCGGCGGTTTATTGAAGCCGATGCCCGCGCGCACATCTTCATAACAGTCAATCAGCTCGCGCAGGGCTGCATCCGCCGCACCTGAACGGGAAGCCCGCAGCGCCGTCTCCTGCACCGCCAGGAGCAGTTTCGAGACCATGTGCCAATAAATGCTGCCCAGCCCTTCATAGGCGAAGAATGTGCCCGAACGCCCGGTGAACGCGGCGTGATTGAACAGGTCTTCAAACAATGCCAGGAAGGCGCCGGACTCCGTACTGACCATCTCTGCATACTGCGTTTCTTGTGACAGCGTTTCCAGAATATGCGCGACATCGGTGCCATTGCGAATATCGCCATTGAAGTGATAAGCGCCATTCACACCTTGACGGATAAGGCGCGTGTCGTGGTGTTGTAATAACGCCGCCGCCAGTTTTGAAGCGCGGATGGATTGCGCGGGAATGTGATTTTTTTCGAGAAATCCGGGCACGCTGCGATTGGGATAGAGGATATAACTGTGCTGGTCGGCGCGATAGAGGGCGCTCTGGCGCAGCGATTGCAGCAGGTTCAACGCCTCATCTGCGGTCAATAGTCCCGATGACAGAATGGCGACCTGTCCTTCCAGCATTTCGGGCAGATGGCGGATGGTCGCGCTGTTGTCTGTCAAATGCAGCGTGTTATAGGCGTGATACAGGTTGTCCGGGCGTTTATTGGCACGCAGCGAATGCTCAATATAATCCTGCGCCACCTTCAGGAAATCAATAACCGTCGTGGTTGATACCTCGGTGAATGTGCCGGATACCCCTTGCGTGTAATACTGCCAGCGGTAGACGCTGCCCGCCCGACCTAACTTGTCCATGATGGCCCGGCGCTGTGTGTCGGTGATAGCGTCGCCCAGCAGCGCATGATGGGCGTTCAAGATGCGGTGGAGTTCATCAAAGAGGGCGTTCACGTCTGTCGATAGGGTGAGCGTCTGGAGATGACTATCCTTCAGCAAGTCGATGAAAAAGGCGATATAACGGCGCAGATAACCCAGCGTGACGACGGACAACCCCTTGCCCACCAGCGCGTTATTGGCGTCGTTCCATTCGGGACGCTGCGTATTCAGCCAGATGCCCCCTTCGGGCACAAAATTCGCCAGTTTGGTGAGCAGCAGCAGCAGCAATTTTTCGCCCATCGTCACCTGAAACACACGCCCATCCCCATCGAACACGAGTTTGCCGTCCGCGCCCTGCTGTTTGACCCGCGCCTTAATGCGGTTTTCTTCATCCCAATCGAAGACGATGGTGCGATAGGGGTTTTTGACCAGATCGGCGTAGGCTTTGATGCGATAGGGCACATTGGCAGCACTGAATATGTGACGCGAGAGCAGCGCGGCGAGTTTGCCCGGATAAAATTGGTGACACACTTCAAGCAGCTTTTGCAGATAGATAATCTGATGGTCGTTCCAGTAACCGATGTTCGCCCATGCGTTGGACGGTTCGGGAATTTCCCAATCGACACCACTGCGCGTCAGACGGTAGGGGTTATAACCGTCGAATGTCGTCGCGCTCAAAAAGACGCTCACTATGCCGTCGATAAATGCAGGATAGGAATAACTCAATGCCTCCCAATTCTGGAAAATATCGCGCCAATTGCCCTGATAATCCAGCATCTGGTCGCCATTGGCTTTCTTGACATTAATCTCGAAACGATTCCAGGGACGGCTGGGGTCACCATGACGGCGGCTGAA
>CAZTLI010000170.1:0-10242 GCA_964614375.1 uncultured Anaerolineaceae bacterium | reverse complement strand
GGATACTTGTTCAATCAGATTGTGGCGGGCGGTCTCATCCAACAAACCCAACAATACACGAACCTGTTCGAGTAAGTCCGCTTCAATCGCTTCAAAACGCGCTATACCTGCTCCCGTTAATACCACATCAATCGAACGACCGTCGCTTGTGCTGCGTTCACGCGCGACGAGTGGTGGTTTTGTATCGGATAGTCGATTAACCAGTCCCGTCATGGTCGCGTTCGTCAGGTGGTGTTCGCGCGCGATATGCCCAATAGGACAGCGCCCGCCATGCTGCGTGAGGGTACGCAGAACAAAGAATTGGGGTGGTGTGAGGTCGTGCTGCGCCAGATGGACAGCCAATCTTTTCTCGGAATTGGTGACTATATCCATCAACAATGTCCAGATGGTTTGGACATCCCGTTCTAGTTTGTCATCCACTGGATATACCTTTGCCGCAAAATTTGATGACGCCGCTTTATTATAGGGGACTATTGGGACACGAAAAAGGATCGTGTTGCTGCCGGGATGAGGTCAGATGGAGAAATTGGCACTCCAAAAAAACCTGTTGAAGAGGTTGGGAGCATCGTACATTGGGGAGAACCTCTCCAACAAGGCTTTCGCAAAGTGAGGGTGTTGCCATTATGCGGCTGTGGACGCTTCCAGGTGCTCAATCGCCCGTAATAGTTCGTGCATTCGAGGCCATACACGGTCTGAGCTAATGAGCCAGGTTTGTTGCACGACCAGTTGATGATCCGTCAATACTAAGCCCACCCGGTTTTGGAAATTATAGGTAGCGTGGATATGGCCTTGCACATCGCTGAGCAAGGCAAATGGCAGCGGATCACGACTACTGATGTAGAAGTCATACAAGGTATGACAGTCATCCTGACAGACGAGCGCGGTATGGACGCCATTCATGTTGAATTTGTGAGCATGTCGCTGCATCCACATCACGCGCCGGATGGTGATGGCGTCCCACAAGTTATCTACAAATCCAAGCAGCAAACCTGTAGAACCAGCGAGAGTATGAACGAGAAATGATTTGCGATCATGATTGAATGCGACAAAGTTGGGAGCTTCGATGAATTTCTGTGGGCCTAAACCATTTACCATCATATCCTCGCTGGAAGTCAACTTACATATATTAAGATTAAGTTGCTTTAGAATTAATTGTCAATAGTGAATTAATAACAAACAGGGGAGATTGTTTTATCTCCCCCGCACGTATCCATCACAAAATATGGTGTAGACTAGCGCGTTGCCAGTGCATCCCAGACTTCGAGCTTCGATTTTACACGGCGAATGACTTCGTCGGTGAATTCTGTAGTTGTGGCTTGCCCACCGAGGTCAGTCGTGCGAACACCGTCGTAGATTGCTTCTAAGGCCGACTCATAAATTGCACGACTAGCCGTTGTCGCCGCGTCGGTCCGTACATAGCGCAGCACCGCCGCCCCCGCGAGTATCATCGCCAGTGGATTGGCAATATTTTTGCCAAAGAGTCCGGGTGCTGTGCCGTGTGGTGCTTCGGTCAGTGCGACCTTGACATCGAAATTTTCGTCGAGGCTGAAGATGATCGATTCCGCGCCAGCAATTGAACCGAACATCTTCATGACAAGATCGCTGAGTGTATCGCCATCGCGATTCAGTGCCGGGATGACGAGCGGTTCACCTGTCGCTTCTAACAAAAGCGCGTAGGTCGCGTCGATAAGCTGCGGATTGTAGCGCACATCGGGAAAACGCGCGGCGGCGGCATCCAGTTCTTCTTTAAACATCCCTTCGTAAACCGGGCTGACGGTATACTTGGGACCGCCAAAAACCGTGCTCTGGGTACGGCGGGCGTAACGAAAGGCAAATTCAGCAGCGGCGCGGCAGGTACGCCGGGTAATATAACGTGTACTATAGGCACGTTCGTCCAATCCTTCGCCTTCACGCCATTCTTCGGCATTGTAGGCATCCTCGACTGCCATTCGTACCACCGCTATCGGCGCGTGAATGCCCGCAAGTGGGCGCACAGACGGAATGCGCCGTCCGGTACGCAAGATGACCTGTCCATTCACAAGTTCGCGCAGAATGGCGTTTGGGCTGCCCACATCGTCCGCATCGCCGGGCGTGATCGTCGCCGCTTTAATGCCCAATCCGGTTTCACGAATGCGGGCAGCCGCCTCGTGAACCACCTGATTATCGGTTTTACGGCGATTTTCCAGCGAGAGGTCAAATGGCTCAAACTCAATATCTGGCACGCGGATGACAACCGGGTCAATCACGCGCATGGCTTCATCCAGCAATTCCTGTCCGGTTTCGTCGCCCTTGAGGACGATGATGGTTCGTTTACTCACAATTATGTGTCCTTATACTGTTACGGCGTGGGTGATTGTTGGCTTATGTGACAGGATATTTTAGGGGACGATGCCACAGTTTGAAACGGTGAATTGCATTCAAGACAGCGGGTGTAAGCCCAACCTTTGGTCTGCATTAGGATAGAGACCATAGGATAATCGTCACGTTCGCCACTCAGGAATGCGGTATCCTGATAGACAGGACTGGTTGGATTGCAGCGAATGTGGCACAATCGTCGTCAAATTAAATGGCTCAACTATGAGGAGTGGTCGTGAAAAAATTCATCCTATTCACAACCCTGCTTCTACTTTTGACTGTGAGCGTCGTCGGTGTGTCGGCACAGTCAGAAATCCAATTTGTGGTCTTTGTGTGCGAGAATCAGGTCATCTTTGATGTATCGGGCACGATGGGCGCGAATTATGATGTGTATTATCAAGTCTTTCGTGGCACAACGACAGGTGGTGAAGCATTGACCACCTTACGGCGTGTACCTGTGAGTGGTGATTTTGCGGTGAGTGATCGGGTGCCATTTGCCAGCGGCACAATCCTGGCCTTTGGCGAAATCGCAACGGCCTATATCGCCATCGCCCGCGAAACCGACGCCACGAACACGTTATTTGAAACCACCGCCAGCGACCAGCAAGACGGCTGTGTTGAGCCGAGCAATCCAATTGTCGGCAGCGCAGCGGCAGCGGCGTCTGGTCAGCAAGCTGTGGGCGAAGAAATTCTGTCCCATTCCGGGATTTTCACGCCCGATGGTGGCTTTCTGAACCCGGTAAGGCGTATCGTGACGACAGGTGATGAACCTGTTGTACAAATCGGCGCGCGGCAGAGCGATATTGTCGAACCCCAAGAGATTGGACGCAGCGGCAATCCCGGTTTGTTGTTCGCCGAATGTGATGCGTTTGACGGCGCAGAGCCTGGCGTCCTTTACGACACGGATACAATTGTCGTGTTCTGGTCGTGGTTTGCCCGCACACAGCAGCAAGTCCGCGATCATATCGCCCATGCTCAATATGCCGTCACGCTCAACGGTCAGCCGTTCCAATTCGTCGATGTCAGCCCGATTACGCTGCGGGATGGCAATTACTGGGTGTTCTATGTGGCGAATCTGGGTGGCGCATGGCGTCCGGGACAATATGGTGTTAGTTATCGGCTGACATGGGATGCCCCTATCAGTGATGGCTACGACGATTTCGGGCCGGGGACAGGAAATGAACAGTTGCTCGGTAGCTGCACCTTTGAAATTCAACAAAATCCATTCGGCGTCGCAGTCGTCCATCAGAATCCATCTATCCCGCTGCAATCCAATCGCTAATCCACGAGGGCGGCTTATATCACAGTCGCCCTATCTTTTGTCTCTGCATGACCCTCGCACAAGAAGCCCACGACCTTTTTGGAATTACACTCACAGAAACGCAAATAGCGCAGTTCGACAGCTATGCGCGTGAACTCATCGACTGGAACACGCGCGTCAATCTCACTGGCAAAGGGATGCTTGAGGCGGATGCGCTGCGTATACGGCACTTCTTAGACTCGCTATCTATTGTGCGCGGGATGGCGATGCGCCCCGACTTGCGCCTTATTGACGTGGGTACGGGCGCTGGCTTTCCAGGTTTACCATTGAAAATCGCTTTTCCAGATATTCAAGTCACGCTGATGGAAGCGACTGGTAAAAAGGTCTCTTTCTTAGCGCATGTTATTAAACTTCTTGGTCTACAAAACGCACAATCACTGCACGCGCGGGCAGAAGATGCCGGGCACATGCCAGAACATCGCGCGCAGTACGATCTGGTTGTCGCGCGGGCGGTGGCACGGCTGCCTGCATTAGTCGAGTATTTGCTGCCGTTGGCAAAGGTCGGCGGGCGGTGCATCGCGATGAAGGGCGATACAGCCCATGCCGAAGCAAACGACGCTCAACGCGCGCTGGCATTGCTTGGCGGACGACTGCACGCGATTGAGCACATCCAACTGCCGAACGTCAATGATGGGCACTATCTGGTCGTCATCGACAAGACCGACCCCACCCCGCGCCCCTATCCGCGTTCGCCGGGCACACCCACCCGCAAACCCCTCTAGCCCTCCTGGATTTCACACCTGTGGCAACCAGAGGGCAGCAGCTATTCCCCCCTTTGATGTGCCGTTGGCGGCCTGAATGGCCCCTGATAAACAGGAAAGAAACAGGAAGTATTACGGTAATTATTACATTATTTCGTGAGCTATCAATAATCTGTAACGCGCGCCTCTACCTTGACCGGATATTCTGCCACAATAAAATATCGGACAAATGTGAAGCGTGATACAATGTTCGATAGTGACAGGCTGCATTTAAGTGGCAAAACAACCCAACATCATGACTACCGACTTGCAAAAGCAGATTGACACGATTTTTACAGCGACGAATTCACTCCTCAAAGCTGAATCGGACATCAACTCACAACAGCGCGGAGACATTGAAGAAATCATAAAAGGGGCGCGCAAGTTACGTAGTAGTATTCAAACATTGAGTGGATGGAAAACTGGCGACCCACCCGCTTTAACACAACATAAGGTGCGGTCACCCATCAATATCGTGGTGAGTTTCGCCGCGATGCTGCTGGAAGGTTATAGTGGCACACTGACCCCGACCACCAAACAACACATTCAAACGATTTACGATGCTGGACAGTCGATACTGGACTGGGTGGATCAAGCTGAAGACGGTATGATTGCCGATGATAAAATTTAGCTCTATTCGCCATTGGAAGCTGTATCTATGCAGAGTCGTTCGGCAATTCTAGCCTGTGTTGTTCTGTTGTGCAGCCTGTTAACTGCATGTGGCAATGGCAATAGTGCCACTATCCAGACGCGCGACGGTACGCTCACACTCACCTATCCCGAGGGATGGTTAGCAAAACCGACAGGGCCAACGCTGGCGCTGGCAAACAATCGAGACGCACAGATTGGGATGGATAATCTGGGTATTTTTGGCCTGTTGACAGGTCATGCAGGCGGACTTGCCTTTACCGCAGGGGCGAATCGCGGCGACACGGCTGCCGACGTATTGACGTTCGCGCAGACACAAACATTTTCGGCAGATGGTGACGCTGCCTATACATTTGCTGAGGCCGAAACCCGGCACTTTGGCGATGAGTCCGGTGTTATCGCCCGCGGGACTGCCACTTTCGTCGCGACAACCATTGATGTGGTGCTCATCGTTGTGGATTTTGATAATGGTTATGGGATTTTGCTCTTTGCGACGCCGACAGACGAAATGGAAAGTCACCTGGAAACCGCCTACGCAATAGCCGATTCGATGACATTCACGCCCCGATAGTACGCGGTAATCCAGCTACGAATCGTCGTTCTCCAGTTGACGGATTAAATCGGCTTTCACATCTTCGGGAAGTTGATTCCAATGCAAGTCCATCAGCGCACCCTGCAACGCATATAGCGCTAGCACGGACACACCGGGACGACTGTCCTTCAAGCGTTTATAAACCTCAACTGCGCCCAACCCGGCAATATCGTCGCCAGTATGAATGCCTATATCATGTAACCATTGCGCCGTTTTGTACCCTAGATTCTTGAGTTTTGTTAATTCAGACATACAGATACGCCGGATCAAAAAGTGCCGATATACAGCTATACTATCATATCGGCACAATATATACACCTGAATTTAGGCGTTGGAGGTCTCTTTGGGCGTATGATTGACTTCCTGTACATCGACTTCTTCGATATGCGTAGCAATCTCGTCCAACGTGCCAAATTCCGGGCCAATTTGACTGCGCGTATAGATGGCATCTGCCGTACCCAGTTCCAGGGCTTCTGGCAGCGTTTTATCCTGTGCATAGGCCATGAGGAAACCCGCCATCATCGCTGAATACAAACCGCTGGTGGTACTTTCGCGCAGAACTTGACCGGAGAAATGCGCCATCCATGCCCGCTGACCTTTGATTAGAATCGGCTCATTGTCTTCATCTTGCATCACAATGAGCATTCCAACACCGCGTTCGGACAATTTTCCGCAGGTATAAATCACATCTTGCGGCGTGCGAACGGGATAGTTGAATAGGGTCTCTAATTCACGCTGCCCCACGAGCACAATATCCGGTTTTTGTTCTAATGCCAATGACAAAGGTTCCCCATGCGTCAATAGCGCAACGGCTGCACCGACATTTTTCACAGTTTGGATGAGGCGGGCGTAGGTATCGGTTGGGAGGCCATGTGGGAGCGTGCCGCCAAAAACCACGATGTCATCGGCGGTGACATGCTGCTTGAGCAGTTGCTCTATTTCGCGAAGCGAATCTGCATCTTTAGCTTCGCTCTCTTCAATGAGCTGTGTTTCGTTCTGTTGACCCGTATCCAGAATAATCGTGTTGCTGCGTGTTTGCCCGTCACAACGCACAAAATGCACCGGAAAATCAGCCGTATCCAGTAAGGCGCGGTAGGCTGCGCCAATGGCATCATTGCCGAGCAGAATCACGGCTTCGGTCGTAAATCCTAACTTATGCAACGCGCGTGAAATGTGTACGCCTCGCCCACCCGAATCAAGCCGGGTTGTTTCGGTCAAGGTATTATGATACCCTACGGCGAGATAGTGCGTGAATATGGTGCGATCCAGTGACGGGTTCAACGTGACTGTGATAATCCGTTTGTAACCCATGTTTTTTCCTCCTGATAAGTATGCCTGTTGTGACGATATATGTACTGGCAAGATGCAATATCCACCAGTTTATTGACTTTGATAAACCACCAGCGCATCGGCCTCATCACCGATATGGACGGCACGATTAGCCCGATTGTCGCTGTGCCATCGGCGGCGCAACCAACGCCACGAAACCGCGCCTTGTTGCAGCAGCTTCACCATCATCTGGCGCTGGTCGCCGTCATTTCTGGACGCGGGGCAGCGGATGTTCGGGCACGAGTCGATTTGCCTGAATTGGTCTACATCGGCAATCATGGTCTGGAACGCTGGCACGATGGTCGGGTTGAGGTTGCTCCAACAGTTGTCCCCTATCGCCCGCAATTGGAAGCGGCGAAACAGCGCGTTGAGGCGCAGCAGCCCGATGGTGTGTGGGTCGAAGATAAAGGCGCGACGCTTTCTATTCACTACCGCAACACAACCCAACCCGACGTTACTGCCACTGCCCTTCGCCCCATTTTGGAGCGCATTACGACTGAACACGGTCTGAGGCTGTTTGCCGGGCGCATGGTTTTTGAAGTGCGTCCGCCCATTGACGTTGATAAAGGCACAGCTTTCCATCAGCTTATCCATGATTACCAGCTCGATGCGGCACTCTATCTTGGGGACGACACGACAGATGTCGATGCCTTGCGGATGGCGCAGCATCTACGCGAACAGGGCGTGTGTTATGCACTGGCAGTCGGGGTCGAATCGGACGATATGCCACCCGCTGTTGGCGCTGCCTCAGATGTGATGGTTTCGGGTGTATCGGATGTTGAAGCGTTGTTGGATTGGTTGTTGACCGCTTTAAGCGCGTCATCCACCTGTGCATAAAACCAGCGGCGTACACCCCTGCTCTGGACAATTTTACGTAAAGCCATCGCCCGCCGCTGCTTTTCATCAGCCGGCATGGTGAGGGCATGGTGCATCGCACGGGCTGTACTATAAATATCAAATGGGGTCACGGTCAGGGCGTGATCACCTAGCTCATAAAACGCCCCGGCATGTTCAGATAGCAACAGCACGCCATCCCGTTGATTGACGAGCACCCCTTCTTTGGCGACGAGATTCATGCCGTCGGCAATCGGATTAACGAGCAATATGTCGTAAAGCTGCATGGCGGCAATCGCCCGATGATAGCTATCGCCCACAATGATACGGACAGGCTCCCAGAACGCATCGCTAAACGCCGCATTAATCATCCCGGCTTCTGCCATGATTTCTTGCAGATAACTCTGGTATTCATATACTTCCATCCGCGATGGGACGAGCAGCGCCAGCATTTGCACTTTGCCATGATGTTCGGGATGGTTTTCCAGCAGCGCCCGAAACGCCTGTAAACCGCGCAGGATATTTTTACTCGGTTCGATGCGGTCAGTACGCAAGATGAGCTTATTGTCGCCAATATAGTTAATCAACTGCGACTTCAACAGGCGGGTTTGTGGCTCTTCGGCCAGCGATTCCAGTTTTTCGACATCTACCGAAATCGGATAGGCCCAGGCGCCAACGGTGCGTCCCTGATACTCAATTGAATTACGACTGCCATAAGAATGGGCCTCCGATAGATAAAACCGACAGGTTTGCACAAAATTGAAGGCATCGCGCTGGGTTTGAAAGCCTACTCGATCCGACTGTAACAGGCTTGTGAGCACTGTGTCGCGCATTTCGGCAGGCAGAATTCGCCACGCATCTGGCCCGGGCCAGGGGATGTGAATAAACGGCTGAATCTGTACCGAATCGCCTAACCACTCACGTAAGTAATAAGGTGTGAGATAGAGATGATAATCCTGTGGGAAGATTATGACGGGGCGGTTCGTTTGTTTGCGTATGGTTTCGATGCTATCAGCAATGGTTTCGGCAAATTGGCGATTAATCACCCGGTAGCCTTCCTCCCATCCCTGCCAGATAGACTGGTCGATACTGGGTTGGCGCGGCGTATCCCATAACTGATGCTGAATGAACCACAACAACGGATTGGCGATCACATTATAGTATTGGTTATAACGCGCCTTTTCGGTCACGATCAGCTTGAGGTCTATGCCTTCGACATTCTGAATTGTGTCATTATGCTGGTCTGCCCACGCTTCATCGTCCTGGCTGAGCGCAGCCGCAACCCAGAGCACATCGTGGCGTTCTGCCAGTGCGCTTAAGGCGGTCACCAGACCGCCTGCCCCACGGCGTGATGTGAATGTGCCGTCGGTATTCCGCTCAAAGGCAAAAGGGCCGCGGTTGGATGCGATGACGATCAGCGGATTGGCTTCGCCTGTCATGTCGTCCATACCGTTCTGGCCTGTCATATATTTCTCCCTAATCTCGATCTCCTCTCGTCACTTGCAACAATCAACACCCCATCCTACCACATCAGTGTTAATGTTTCGTCAAAGCGAGACGATTACAGATGGTCAAATTGAACAGAAATGCGTTAGATATTCAGGCGGATTTGTACAAATTCAACAAAAACACCCTGATAAAGCCTATCAGGGCACTCAATGAAACATCTATATGTACTGCCCTGGTGGGTTAGTCGCTGTCTGTATTCGCTGGCGGTAATTCGCCGATAACGACGATAGAATAGCGCCCTGCTGTCGCATCCCCACGACTACCTAGTCGCAGATACATCGGGTCGGGCGTGCCGGGATTGAGTAATAGTCCCGCATCAAAACGGTCGGATGTAATCGTTGTCCCTCCACCTGCGGTCAACGTGATACTGCTGCCCACAAATGACGGCACAGCAGTGCAGTCGCGTCGTCCAATATCGTCACAGATGCTTTCTGTGAAATCGTCCACCTCCCACAGCAGGAAAGGATCGAGGCGCGTGCCCTCTCCGGCTAGCATGTAGAATTGCATATCGGTGGCACGGGCACGCGGCCCTATCCGCACCGTCATCAAATCGCTATCACCCGGCGCGGCGATACTAAAACCTTCGAGCACCAGTACATACCGCCCCGGCGCACCATCTTCACTACCGACAAGGACAGTCACCGCGCCCACCGGCACACCTGTCGCGCGGATATTGACCTGTGCGGCATGGTCAGCCGTGGCTTCGTTCACTGTGAACGTCGTTCCGTCTGGCAGCAACAAACTATCGCCCATCATCTGCTGGGCATCGCGCGAACAGTCCGTGAGTTCGTTTTCTATAAAAGAGATGTGGATGACGGGTTGGAAGTCATCAAGCCCATAGACACTGATGCGATAGAAAGCGTTGACATCGGGGTCATCGTCAAACAATATCGTTGTCGCGGTAATGGCGGTAA
>CAZTLI010000169.1:0-10298 GCA_964614375.1 uncultured Anaerolineaceae bacterium | reverse complement strand
AAGGGCAAACTCAGCAAGCGTCACGCGGGTTTCACGCAGGATGGTCGTCAGGTGTTGGTGTTGGCGAAAGAATTTCAAGAAGCCGGGTATTTACCTGAAGCGGTTGTCAATTTCCTGATTAATATTGGCTGGAACTTTGGTGATGAGCGCGAAGTCTTCACCGTAGATGAGGCCATCGAACGCTTTGACATCACACAGGTCAATCCTGCTAACAGTGCTTACCCGATTGAAAAGCTCGATTGGCTGAATGGGGTCTATATCCGCGAACATCTCTCTGATGAAGACCTCGCCAAACGGCTGCGTCCGATTTTGGAACAAGCCGGATTAGAAGTCAACGCGGATGTGCTGCTGCAAATTGTGCCGCTGATTCGTGTGCGGATTAAGTCATTGAATGATGTGGTCGAGATGGCGGGGTTTTTCTTCCGTAACGATTTTACTCCACCCACCACAGACATGCTCATCCCCAAGAAAATGGATACTGACTCTACACGGGAGATGCTCACGGCAGCTCATAATACCCTCTCACAATTAGACGATTTTACGGTGGAGCGTCAGCACGACGCTATGATTGCATTAGCACAGCACCTGAATGTAAAAAATGGGCAGCTTTTCGGCGCATTACGGGTCGCTGTTACAGGTCAAACAGTATCACCGCCGACGTTTGAGACGATGGCGGTTTTAGGCAAAATCAAATCGTTGCAGCGCGTCCAATTGGCGATTGACGCCCTCGACACGGTTGAAAAAGAGGCTTGATAAATCGCAGACGTGAATGTTAGAATACATCCATTCCAATGGGGGATAGTTCAATGGCAGAACAACGGGTTCTGGCCCCGTCGATCTTGGTTCGAATCCAGGTCCCCCAGTGCGACCCGTAGCAACCCTACGGGTTTTTTGTTATCTATGCCATAATCATCGCCTACACTCACCCATCAAACGACAAGAAAGAGGCTGGTAAAAAATGACCTCAAGCGATGCGGATGTCCGTTCAGATTTCATTCGGGACATCATCAACGAAGACTTAAAAACAGGCAAATTTGACGGACGTGTTCACACACGCTTCCCGCCCGAACCCAATGGCTATTTGCATATCGGTCATACCAAATCCATCCATTTGAACTTTGGCATTGCCCAGGCATATGGCGGAAAATGCAACCTGCGCTTTGACGACACCAACCCGGTCAAAGAAGAGCAAGAGTATATCGACTCGATGATTGAAGACATCCGCTGGTTAGGGTATGAGTGGGAAGGCGAACCGCTGTATGCGTCCGATTATTTTCAGCAGCTCTATGAATTCGCTGTGCAACTGATAAAAGAGGGCAAAGCCTATGTCGATCATCTGAGTGCCGACGAAATCCGCGAATATCGCGGCACACTGACCACACCCGGCAAAGATAGCCCATATCGCACCCGCACGGCGGCGGAAAATTTAGCCCTGTTCGAGCAGATGAAAAATGGCGACTTTGAAGATGGGACGTGCGTCCTGCGCGCGAAAATCGACATGGCAGCGCCAAACATCAATCTGCGTGATCCTGTTATGTATCGCATCCTGCACGCCGAACATCCACGCACGGGCACCACATGGTGCATCTACCCCACCTATGATTTTGCACACGGTCAGTCCGACTCGATAGAAGGCATCACCCACTCGCTTTGCACACTGGAATTTGAAGACCATCGTCCGCTTTACGACTGGTATCTGGATAATTTAGAGATTTATCATCCGCAGCAAATTGAATTCGCGCGACTAAACCTGACCTATACCCTTTTGAGCAAGCGCCGGTTGATACGCCTCGTCAAAGAAGGTTATGTCAATGGCTGGGATGACCCCCGAATGCCGACGATTTCAGGCATCCGCAGGCGGGGTTATACACCCGAAGCGATTCGCAACTTCCTGGATCGGGTCGGTGTGAGCAAAAGCAACAGTATGAACGAAATTGAGATGCTGGAATATTTCGTCCGCGAAGACCTCAACAAACGCGCCCCGCGTGTAATGGGTGTCCTGCGTCCGCTGCGGGTGGTCATCGACAATTATCCCGACGATCAGGTCGAAATGTTTGAGGCGGTCAACAACCCGGAAAACCCCGATGAAGGCACACGGCTTGTCCCCTTCTCGAAGGTGATTTACATCGAGCAGGAAGATTTCATGGAAGACGCGCCAAAGAAATTCTACCGGCTGTCTCCGGGACGCGAAGTACGGTTACGGTCAGCCTATTTCATCAAATGCGAAGACGTGACTAAAGACGAAAATGGTACTATCGTTGAACTGCACTGCACCTATGATCCTGAAACCAAAGGCGGCTATGCACCTGATGGACGCAAAGTCAAGGCGACGATGCACTGGGTTTCCGCTGACCATGCTATAGATTGCGAAGTACGGCTGTATAATCGCCTATTTACGGTGCCTAATCCCAATGAAAGCGTGGAGGGGCAGGATTTTACCGATTTCATCAATCCAGATTCGCAAGAAATCCTGACAAACTGCAAATTAGAACCCGGTGTGAAAGCTGCTAAACCGGGTGAACGTTATCAATTTGAACGGTTAGGCTATTTCTCTGTAGACCCCGACACGAGCGATAGGCATCCCGTCTTTAATCGTATCGTCACCCTGCGCGACGAGTGGGCAAGAATCCAAAAGCAGTCATAAGGGACAGCCTGATGTTGTAGAAGCGTAAGAACAGGGATAGTGTTTCCCTGTTTTTTTGTTTCACTTACGCCGCAAAACTGCCCGAAATCGCATGATCCGTACCGAAATCAAACTATCTTCCAACATATTGTTAATTGAGGAAAATTCACCCCCAAAATACAATGGAAGGACATTAAACGTGCATATTTGTTCTAAGGTGCTGGATCAATCTTCATGCAGGCAGCCATTGGACAACTCGCTGTATTCGCTTTAGCCGCGTTAGGATTTCTCTCGGCGTTGGTTGGTCTTATCGCGTTCCTGTCAATTCTGCGACGTGTTCGGTTATTGCGTACACCCAAACCCATCACAATGCCTGTGCAATCCACACCAGCCCAACGGGTGCGCGAAGTCCTAAAAGTGGATGCCTCTGCAACCCTTATCGCGGAATTTGCCAATGAGCAAAATGAGCTAAAGACCGAAGCACCGCCCCCGCTACCCGATACCCTACCCGAAGCCAATGCGTGGCAAATGCCCATTCGTGATGGATCGCCAGACCAGATTGTCATTTTGATTGAACCGGATACTGGCCCCAACGCACAAGAACTACTCATCCAGAAATTAATCGAACATCTGGAAAAACAAGAACAAGAAATTCGTGCGGGTTAATCTTAATTCACCTCGCAAGCTCCAAATTTCACGTACAATAGTCTCAAATTACCGTAGCGCGAGTGGATGCTCCTATGAGTGAAGAAGTGTCACCTTCATCGTCTAACAATTACAGACTTAATCGCACACTGCGTATATTGCGGGCGGGGATGGGCTTCTTGCTGGTCTATGTCGTGATTTCGCTGGTCATTTGGGGCATAATGGAGCGATTCGATTCGTTCCCCCGCATTGTGCTGTCAGTGTGTTCGCCAGCGGTATTGATTTCTGGCACATTGGCACTCTATATTTTCATTGCCCCGTCCAGCAAAGTCGGTTCACATTAGCAGGGAGTCATGCGATAAACGATAACAACCGGCACGCGCCTGTTGCGCGAGTTGGATGTTTCTGGAAGTGTGTGCTCAACTACCGCAGCAATTTGTAAGCCAACACTAGCCGCAGCCTGATGATAATCGCTGTAAAGATGCACATAATGTTCTACACTATATGTTCGCCCATCCAACCCCGTAAATGTGCGTTTTGCGCCGTTCAGTGCCAAAAATGGATGAAAATCACTCATGAGCGCGACGCCGCCCGGTTTTAGCACACGCCTAATTTCACGCATCGACGGCAGCAGTTTGGGCAGATGCCCCAGCGCCAATCCGCACAGGATAACGTCTATTGACTCCGACGCTAACGGCAAAGATTCGGTTGTCGCCTGTGCCGTTAGCGCCAATTCGCCGGATTTCAGCATGTCAAAACTGTTATCCACCCCAAAAACGAACCTTGCGCCGTGTGATTGTGCATATAAGCCGTAGCGTCCTGTGCCACAGGCCAAATCCAACACAACACGCCCAGCTAAAGCAGGCATGAGTTCGACCATTGCCGCTTGTTCGACTTCCATCAAGGGATTATGGGCGTTGGCTGGATAGTCCTGTGCCCACTGGGCATACGCCGCGACACTGGATAACGTTTGCAGCGGTGCGCGACGCCAATAATATTGCTTTAAGCGGTTCAACATTCAGTCACACATCCACCGAGACAAGGACAAGATCAACCCACTGTCGGAATGCGCGATCATGGGTATTGTAGCGCAGCCGCATCCCATAAGGTAAACGCATCCATAAATAGGCGACACGCCGCCGTTCTTCCCGCGAGGTACGATGACACAAATCCTGATACCAATCGGGATACATCATAAAGTGATCGGGATGATTTGCTGCAAAACGCAGTACCTTGCGATAAAGTTCATAGCCCAGCATTATCAATGGGAATCCCAAAAACTGCATCGTGGGCGAATTAACATAGACTGAAATCGTATACCACACACATAAAAAGAGTACCACAGCCCATACCACTAAACTAATAAGCGGAAAATACGGCTTTTCTTCGCCATAGTGCTCAAAACTCCGCAATATGGGTTGTTTGTAATACCCAAGGATGATGAGACCCGCCCGAATCAGGAAAATAATGGAGACAATACCGACAATTGTGACAACGTGCAATAGCATGACCCTACATCCTTAACAACGCACGCGGCCCCTTATACAGTGGACATACACAGCGCGCACATTCGGGACGCGCACCAGTGCGATAGGCTTTACGCAGCGCTTGTGCGGCGGCACTGTTGACGGCTGCTTGCAACGGTTCGGCTAATCCAACACGTCCATCTGCTTTCGTTTGCGGACGCAATCGCCCGTAACCCGGCAAAAAATAGCACGGGCGCAAGGTGCCATCCACTTCGATCACCGTGCTAAAGTGCGGCGCATTACAACGTACCTGTGGGAAAGGTTGGATGTTGTGTAATGCACGAAAATAGTCAATCAGGATACGCCGCAACTTCTCCGGTGATTCAGCCATCCGTCCATTGGAAAACGCATCCGCATATTGAATTGTCGTTGCCTCTATTATATCGGATAATGCGTCAATCTCAGCCAAAGATAATGACAAAGCGGGCGGCCCATGCTCCGGCGGCGAACCCATGCCATTGGCAATCAACGGGATGACCTCGTCATTGGTAAAGCGATTGCCAAAAGCAAATTCATTGCTCACATCCACCGGTAAGAAACTCACGAGATTGACATCCGCAGCAAGTGCAGCAGCTATAATCTGTGGAATTTCTCGAAAATTCGCTGCCTGAACGGTTGTGCGGGTCGTTACGGCTATTCCACCTGCGCGCACGCTGCGGATGCCTTCCAGTATCAGGTCAAATCCATCCACACCGCGTATCGCTTCATACGTCGGCGCTGTGCCTCCATCCAAACTCACAATCAACTCATCTACACTATCAATAACTTCCTGTGCCTGTTTTCGTACCAACAGCCCATTAGTCAGCAACATGACATAGAGACCTGCCTCGCGAAAACGACGCGCGATTTGCGGCCACTGCGGGTGCTGCATCGCTTCTCCCCCACTTAAGAGCACCCAACGTGCCCCAAGTGTTTCCAATTCAGTGGCAATTTCTTCGACCATTGCCATCGCCATATTGCGACGGGGGTTCTTCCAGATGTCGCAGGTGACACAACGGCTGTTACAGCCATCGGTTAAATACAAAATGGTCAATGGCAGGGTATGTAATTTATCGCCTAATAGATTTAAGAGATTTTTCAATGGCATAGGTGGCTGCTTAAAGGTTGCAATTTACAAACGTGTTTACAGTATAACCCAAACGTTTGAAGCGACAACTTCATCTCTATGATACAATACGTGCGAAAATGTTTAATAAATCGCCTCATGACTTGAAGGCTTATGGCAAATCCTGATCTCATAAAATCTGGGCCGAGCGCACGAGTAGCATTTTTAGAAGATGCCTCCCCACAAACGATTGCTGAAACATTGGTCGCTTTCGCAAATACGGAAGGCGGCACCCTTGTCATTGGTTTGGATGACAAAGGCAAGCGCACCAGCACAAAACTGGATAATGATGTGCTGTCTCAGGCGCTCAAACAAGCCGACGACCTGTACAATCCGACGGTTGTCGTGGGCAACTGGGAAGAAATCGAATCGGATAACGGTTCGGTATATGCCCTGCGCGTCCCCCGCAGCATCGAACTGCACGCATTAGCCGATGGTCGCGTGCTTATCCGCAGCGGCGAGAATAACCGTCCGCTGGGTGGGCAGGAAATCTTGCGCCTTGCCAGTGCCAAAAATACGGGCGATTTCGAGTCGGAGGTGGTGCAAGGCCCGACCAAAGACGATTTTAGTCGCAAGATGATTGACGAATATCTGGTGAAACGTGCAGAACGCACCAAACGTCCGTATAACGGCAAAATCGACGACTTGTTGCGCGAAATTGGCGCCGTCACACCTGACGATAAACCCACGGTGACGGGCGTGCTGCTGTTCAGCGAATATCCCCAGCAGTGGTTGCCACAATCGAGTGTGGTATTTGCCAAGTTTGTCGGCAAAACACCGCGCGGCGAAAGTGGTCTGGCGGGCTATTCTCGGCGTGAGGAGCTGACCGGCCCCCTGCCCCGCTTGATTGAATCGGCATGGAATCTCATCTGGAGTGAGATGGCAGTGAGCGCCGTCGTCAAAGGGTTGGAACGCGAAGAAACGTATGAGTACCCACAATTCGCCGTGCGCGAAGCTATCGTGAATGCGGTATGCCACCGTGACTATCGCCTAAAAGGGCGTCGTATTGAAGTGCGGATGTATTCTGATCGTCTGGAAGTGATTTCTCCCGGTGGGTTGCCCGGTTTTATCACCGTGGAGAACATCAAAGAAGAGCACTTCAGCCGCAATCCGCGCATCGTCAACGGTCTATTCCAATGGGGCTATATCGAGGAACTCGGTCTCGGCATAGACCGCATGATTGAGGTCATGAAACAAAATGGGCATCAACCGCCGGATTTTGACGCCCGTCCCTATAGTTTCGCGGTGACGCTGTATAATGCGCGCGAAAAGCAAAAACCACCCGAATGGACACGCAATACCAATCATCGTCAGGCGCGGGCACTCCAATATATTCGTGAAAACGGCTCAATAACCAATCGGGAGTATCGTTCGCTGATTGAAGGTGTATCCGCCGAAACGCTGCGCCTCGACCTCGCGGATATGGTCGAAAAAGGCATTCTGCTCAAAGTGGGGTCGAAAAAAGGCACCTATTACATCTTAAAATAGGTTAATCGTATGAACGACGCAATTCTAGTAACGCTGGCAATCATGGCAATAATTATCTACCTGCTGGCAATCGGGCTAGTAATATGGCAGCGGCGCGCCCCGACAACCCATCTGGCATGGCTGCTGGCAACCCTGATTCTCGCGATGCTGGCTACGGCTAGTTACCTGCTACCAGACACTATCGACATTGTAGGCAATGATGGACGTGGATTACTCATCATTGCCACGAGCATCAGCACCATAGTCGCGTTTGGCGGCTTAGTCCTACATGACATGGATCACTACCTTTCGCACAAACGAACAAAACAACTCTGGCTGCCCATCGGCATTGTGTGGTTAGTGGCGTTCCTCGTGAGCACCTTCACCAATTCCACTTCTGAAATTAGTCAAACGGGTTGGCTGACAGAGGCATTTGGCGCGACCACGCTCGTCATGCTCCTCGGCATCGGGTTAAGCAGTCTCGTCCTGTTGATAGTCGCGTTATATGACTTTTATGCGGCACAAATGGTTGAAATCGCTAATCGGGCGATATACTGGGCGCTGGATAGTGCATTTGTGTTGATGGGTGGCGTACTGATTAGCAGCGGCTCACCCATTCTTGCTGTGGTCGGGATTATCGCGCTTCTCATGGGTGTCCTTGGGGCGGTCTATGCCTACCTCAACATGCACGTTTTCGATATACGCGGCAGTATCAGTCTCGGCATTCGCACCACGATCATGACCATTGTGACGGCTGTTGTCATTTTTGGCACATTGATTCTAGCCAATGGACTAGAACTCAACGCACAGGCCGAAGGTGTCCTCATTCTGGCGGCAATCGCGCTCATTATCGCCACCATCTACAGCCCGGTACGCCATTTAATCGAAGTCATCTTCCAACGCTTTATCACCCACGAAAACATCAACTCGGCCCAGGTCACGCGGCAATACAGCTATATCATTTCCCAGGCCATGCAGCGCGATGAATTTACTGAGACGGTGATAAACGCCCTAAATGATGTCCTAAAATTGCGGCGTGCCGGGTTAATCCTGGTTAATCGCACGGATTCCATCAAAGGCACGATTGAATTCCTCGTCAAATTGAGCACAAAGCAGGATGCAGTACATGAAAGTCGTGAGACCATCTCTGCCGATAGCCCGGTGTATGAAACATTCACGATTGAACAATCGCCGATTACCCAGTTCGATATTGAATATGCACCTAAATATGCCAACCTCGCCGACAGTGAGCGCGCATTTTTCAAGCGGTTGAATTTGAGTGCCTATGCGCCCATTATCCTCGAAAAGAGTCTGCTGGGATTACTGGCAGCCGGGCCAAAACTGTCGGATACGGCGTTTGAGACCGAAGACCTCGAACTCTTGCTCACACTCGCTAATCAGGTCGGTATTGCTTTGCGTAATGCGCGATTGATAGACGATTTGCATCATTTGAATGAGAGCATGGGCGCACTCAACGAGGGTCTGCAAGAAGCTAAAGAAGAACTCGAAAAACTCGATACCATCAAAACCGACTTCATCACGATTGCAAGTCATGAACTCCGCACGCCGTTGGCACAAATTCGCGGGTATACCGACATTGTTGATGCGCTGAACGATCAAGGGATGCTCGACAAAGAACAAACTGCCGGCATGATTGCCAACCTGCGTAAAGCAACTGAGCGCATGGAGGAATTGGTATCGGCAATGCTCGATGTCAGCCAGCTTGACGTGAACGCGATGGACTTGCGTTTTGCCCAGACCACTGTTGAAAGTGTGCTGCGGATGGCGATTGACCCGTTGACCGATGCGGTGAAGCAGCGCAAATTGACATTGGCCGCGCGCGGCTTGCGCGGTCTGCCGCATATTCAAGCTGACTTGCAACGATTGGTACAGGCATTTCAGAATATCATTGTCAACGCCATCAAATTCACACGCGATGGTGGGCGAATTGACATTCGAGCCAGTTTAACAGAGGGTAAAGGTGACAAACAAAAGGGTCACATCCTCATCGAAATTGCCGATACGGGTGTCGGCATCAAAAAAGCTGACCTTGACCTGGTTTTTAAGAAGTTCTATCGCGGTTATGACCCTTCACTGCATTCTACTGGCGCACATAAATTCTTAGGAGCAGGGCCGGGTCTTGGTCTAACTATCGCCAAAGGCGTGATTGAAGGGCATGGGGGTAAAGTATGGGTGGAAAGTCCCGGTCACGATATTGACGGTTCACCGGGCGCAACCTTCTACATCCTGTTACCCCTCAATCCGCCAGAAAATGCGCGCCGTGTCCTGCCATTTGATACAGGGGTCATCACCGAACAAGAGCGTGCGACCAGTCCACGCAAACCGGAAAGTGTGATGAATTAAATCCAGTCATGATGATTGACGGGCATAGAGATGTGCCCGTCCCTTTTTTCCTATCACATCCAACATCCCAATTTGACGAAGGCAGTAGGTCATTTTTTGGGCAACCGGCACACGCAGCCCGGCACACGCCGCCAATTCCCGGTTGGTGAAGGGATCGGTTAACTCGTCCGGCAGCAACCCCAGCAAATCCTTTGGGCTGCAAAACACGAGTGACTCCTCTACATCGAGCAAACGGTTATCGTGAATACTCCAGCCGTTGCGCCGCCAACTCCCCTGCCCATCGTTAATGAGGACTTGCTCCGCCCGCACAATCAATAGTTCGAGCGTGAAATCGGGCTGCTTGATTATCGATGGGATACGCACCAATTCGCGGAAGACATCCTCTGCGCGACCTTTTCGGGGTGATTTACGCCTGGATTGGGTGGTTTCGCCATCGGCTGCCAGCCGGATAATCCACTTCTCGCGAATCACAGGATAAATCAACCGGACACGATGACCCTTTAGTAAATGGAATAGCTTTTTTTTGATACTGGTGAAATTACCCGTCTGAATTTCGATGAGCAAGTCA
>CAZTLI010000168.1:0-10319 GCA_964614375.1 uncultured Anaerolineaceae bacterium | reverse complement strand
TTCATCGCGCTCAGATTGCTCTTGCGGACTTTGTGCGCCAGCGCGTTGGCATAGCGTTGACTCACGCCGTGAAAGCTCTTCGCCGCCCGCAGCAGCATGTAGCCGTGCAGCAAATCCATCGCTTCCATACTGTCAAATGGACTGCCGACGGTGATTTGCGCGTCGGACGTGCTTTTCAGCGCGTCGTGTTCCGCCAGCGGCAACCGCTTGCGCGCCGGTGGATCAATCGTTTGCATATCGTCTTGCATGGTGTCTCCTTGATTTTCCGATTTTGGTTGGGCAAATCGCGATTCGCCCCTACGCGGTGAATGAACCCGCTCGTCGATTCCCAAGCGCTCTACATCCAGACCCAGCGCGTCATAGGCGCTCTTGATGGTCTGCACATCTGTCCGGCGGGGTTCGGCGGGAGTCGGTGTCAGGCTGCCTTCGACGATAGGCCAGTGTGTGATATGCCCATCGTCATCCACCTGCACCAGATGGGGCAAACTGCCGGACGACCAGCCCAGCACGCCCTTATCGACCAATCGCTGCACCGCTCGCACATAGCGTTGACGCATATCCAACTGTGCTTCGGCCCATACGCCCACGTCGTCGGGGCGCAGCGTGTCAATCACACCAATCACCGCTGCCTTGAGCTGACCGTCCAACCCGTGATGATAGAGCACAGGTCGTTCGGCATACCAATCCAGCCCCAAATCGGTCTGTGGTGTGAAAAATTCGCCCTGTAAGTCCCGCGCCGACGGATGACCCCAGACAACCAGGTATCCGCCCACACGTCCTTCTGTGGCATCCAGCATTTTGAGGGATGTGTGCATAGCACCTCCTTCTGTCTAATGATGAATCAATAAGCCCAATAGGTCAAATGTTCTATATCAATGGAAATAAAAAACCCCGTTAAGACGAGGTTCAAGACATAATCTCAGCGAAATTAGAGAAAAATTCTATTCATCTAAAGATACAATGAAATCACCTTCAATGACTGAAACCTTGGCAAGTGAGTCGCGCTCTTCAGCTTGAGTTACAGTATTCGGAAAGTCTTCAACCGGATACATTGTAAGCGTGCCACCGCCCTCTGATGAAGCCTTTAAGGACATTTGGGATAAAGCTACATTTGTATTTGCTGTTGTTGTAGTATGACCAACGTGCGGCGGATTAACAGGCCGACCATCAACCAGTTTAAAGTAGATATAATTGATCCGTGCTAGGTTTAGCTCATCGAGTGCATCCGCTAATGTCGCACCTTGTGCCATACACCCTCTCAACTCAGGGTTTCTTACAATATAGACTCGTTCACCGTTGGTAAGCGTATCCTCAGAAATTTCTACTTCATAATTTCGCGCTGCGAGCTTTTTCGCCTGTTCCCACAATTTCGCGTTAATGTCAGTCATTTTCCTCGTCCTCTTTTTCTTCTGCCTGTCGTCTGAGAAGTTCTTTAATTAGACTTATGGCATCTTCTACATACGCCTTACCCAATTCCTTATTCCCATGTATTGTGAGAACGGCATCGAGGTCATCATAATCTGGATGCGACACAACCCGATGACTGCCTTTGCCTTTTCTAATTCTAAACCCAAAACCTTCATAAAGTGTAACGAGATCCTTTGCCTTCCATCCAGCTTTTGTGTTTTGAGCACGCTCCCATAATTTTTGTGCTTTACGAGACATAAGACTATTGTCCTGTAGGAGCAGGTTCAATCTTAACCGCCTCTATAGGAATTTCTGCGCGAACTTCACTATTAAGAACGAGTTTAAATTCATAATTTCCCGGTTTTGGCAATAGCAAGTCACCCACATCAACGATAAATTCCGCTGTAGCCTGTTTTCCTTCCTTAGGATGCGGAATCGTAAATTCGCCACCACCGTTAATGAGTTCCTTGCCATCCTCATCTAAAAAGAGAAAGCGGATATCATGTTTATTGCGAATTTCACCTAAAACGGCTACAAGTCGAATGACTAAGAATAATTGTCTGTGTCGTGCAGGAAAATTTGTCGCATTGATTCTATTAAAAATACCTAAGATATTTAATTTACCTTCACTGCTTTTGTTGGCATAATCAGCAGCGACAAAAAGACTAACGTGCATCAGCTTAACCCTATATCAATTCGTTTTGTAAGTGGATTATACTGTATTGTTATTTGTGATGTGAGGTAAAAATACAGAGAGAGGTACTGTTATGGAAATGACCACTTTATACGTCGTATTTCTGAAACCCGGCCCCAATTGGACAGCGAACATCACGCCGGAATTAGAGCACGTCCTGCTCAACCATCGTGATTATCTACTCGATTTGCAGGATAAGGACGAAGCCTACGCCGCAGGGCCATTCACAGACCGCGAGCTATCGCCGACGATTCGCGGCATGACTCTCCTGAATACCGATTCGCTCGAACAGGCGCAGGCGTGGGTCGAGGCCGACCCCGCTGTACAAACCGGGCACTTCGCAGCCGAAATTCACCAATGGGTCGTCCCTACCGGACGCGGCAGCCTCACCCGCTGACCGCTGCTATCAATCGCTTGTGACAAAAAACAGGATTGCCTATACTGCTGTCATGCGTGTCTTCCTAACCCAATATAAGAGGAAATCATGTCCCGCACCCTGTTATTTATCGGCATTGCCTTGATGATTATTGCGTTTGTGCTGCTGTTCTTTTTGATACAAGGGCCGAGCAATCCCAGCGTCGCCAATATGTTGGAATCGCTGCTCTGCGAACCGGAAGAGACGATTAGCGAATACAGTTCCCTCACCTTTCGCGGTACAGGTACTAGCCGCACCACCATTTATTACTGTGAAGCACCCAATGGCACACAGCGCGATGTGACAGGCCCGTTCATATTGATCTTGTTTGGCGGATTCGGTGTGCCCTTCGTCATTGGCCTCATCATGACCATCATCACCGCCAATATTTCAGTCCGGCGGCGTACCCGTGCCTTTACCGAATTATTTACACGCACAGGCCGTAGGGGTGGCGCGGTCAACATCCCCGGACAGGCGTCATCGAATTACACGCGGACAGAAGTCTATAATCAGGCCAATATCCCGCCCGAAACCCGGCAGGTCTTGGAACAGGTTTTTGGCAATTTCGATCAGGTCTTCGACAAGCTCGAAAATGCGCCAGCCGGCACAGTCATCACCACATCAAGCGGATTGGGTCAGCCCAGCCTCGCAGATCGCCTGCGCCAACTGGATGAAGCCCGCGATCAGGGGCTGATTAACGCCGATGAATATGCCAAAGCACGCGCCGCCATCCTCGATAATTTTGACGGCTAGCCCAGCAACGGTCAGCCTGTTGGCCGTCACTCAGATGTCAGTGAAAATTAAGGAATATCTCGGCGTCTCTGGCGGTTCATCTTTGCTTTGCGCCAGCAGCGAGCGGCTAAAAAAACAGTTATCTCGCCATGTCCACACGCGGTTGGCATAGATGGTGCAGACCGGGATAACCATACAGGTCACCAGCCTCGCCACCGCCACCCGTGAGTGACCGCAGCTACTACTGCATGACCGTTGTTAAGGTGCGTGTGCGACTCGCACAGAGTCCAGCCACACACCTTAATCATAGCTCGCATGTTCTAATCAGGGTGTGACAAATGTCCGCTTTTTTCTAACTCGCGCCCAACAATAAACCACGACGGGGTGATCTTCATCAAATTTGAAATCCAACCCTGCTATACTGACCATAGATACGGAGAACCACAAAAAGGAAAACCCCATGCCCAATATGCAGGCAGTGGCGCATTACAACAGCGGTTATATGTATGAAAAACGCGGACAGGTCGCGATGGCGATTGCGGAATACACCAAAGCGATACAAATCGACCCGACCTATCAGGATGCCTATTACAATCGCGGCGTCAATTACTTCAGGACAGAGCAGTACACCGCCGCCTTAGCTGACTATAATCAGGCCATTCGCCTCAAACCCAGTGACGCGCAGGCCCATAACAATCGTGGCAACACCTATCAGGAATTGGAACGCTATCAAGAGGCGCTGGCCGACTATAACCGCGCCATTCAACTCGACTCGAAGTATGCCAATGCCTATCACAATCGCGCCAACTGCTACGGCCTGATGGGGCGTTTCAACGAAGCGATAACCGATAGCAACCGCGCCCTCTCGCTTGATCCCAACATGGGCTTGGCCTACAAAGTGCGGTCAATGGCCTATTATGGGCTGGGACAATATCGCGAAGCCTTAGCCGACATGGAAAACGCCGCGCGCCAGGGTGTGCCTCATGCCGCCGAAGCCGCCCGCGCCCTCCGGCAAGAATTGGGACTATAGACGCAGACCTGTGGCATCTCACGATGAGCGGCATTTAGTGCAAATCAGCCTAATACATTACGAGATATTACCTGTTTCTCTCCTGTTTATCAGGCGATTCTGAACGTCTTTTCAGACCCTAAAACGCGGCGACGAGGCCGTCTTTGCGCGGGTCGCTGCCACCGAAGAGCGCGCCTGTGTCGGCATCGCGCCGGATAATTTGCCCGCTGCCAAACACGCCGCGTCCACGTCCCGATACTGGACGCACGTTGTGACCCAAATCCGCCAGCCGCGCCATCGCATTCACCGGGATGCCTTCTTCGAGGAACAGGGCGCTGTCCGCCGTACCACTCGCCAGACACCAGCGCGGTTGGTCGAGGGCTTCCTGGGGATTGAGGCCGTCGTCCACCATCGCGCTGATGACCTGCATGTGACCTTGCGGCTGCATGAATCCGCCCATCACGCCAAAACTCGCCCACAAGTCGCCGTCTTTGGTCGCCATACCGGGGATGATGGTGTGATAGGGTCGTTTGCCACCCGCCAGCGCATTGGGATGACCGGGTTCGAGGCTGAATCCCGCGCCCCGATTTTGCAGGAAGATTCCCGTGCCCTTCGCCACAATGCCCGACCCCCAACCCATATACAGGCTGTTGATAAATGAGCAGGCATTGCCATCGCCATCGACCACGCTCAGATAAATCGTGTTCGAGCCTTTCGGCGGCATTCCATACGATGGCGGCCCCATCGCCCGGTCAGACGAGACCAGTTTGCGGCGTTCGGCGGCATAATCTTTGCTCAACAGAAAATCGAGCGGCGCGGGATTGGTGTGCAGGTCGGCAATCCATTGTCGCGCATCGGCAAACGCCAATCGCATCGCCTCGACCATCAGATGCAGGCGCGCCGGGTCATCCCACGCCATATCCGCCAGATTCCACGCCTCAGCGATGTTCAACGCTTGCAGCGCCGCCAGTCCCTGTCCATTAGGCGGATGTTCATAGACCGTGATTCCGCGATAGTCGCTGCTGATGGCGTCGCCCCATGTCGAGGTGTGATTTTTCAGGTCATCGAGCGCCATCGGACTGCCACATTCATTCAGTGTCTCGACAATGGCTCTGGCGATTTTGCCCGTATAATAGGCTTCGGGGCCGCCTTCTGCCACCGCTTCAAATGTCGCCGCCAATCCCGGCAGGCGCACGATGTCGCCCGGTTTCGGCGCCTTGCCATTAGGCACATAATCCTCCGTATTCGGACTGTTTTTGAGGAAATTCTCAGACGCTTCCCACGATGTCCCGAACACGGGCGACACGACATACCCCTCACGCGCGTAATAAATCGCCTCGGCTAAAACCGTTTTCAGCGGCATCGTGCCATGTTTTGTGACCATATCGTGCCAGCCCATCGCCGCACCGGGCACAGTCACCGCCAGCGCGTCACGTTCGGGCATGGTTTCGTGCCCCTTCGCCCGCACATCGACCAGAGACAACGCAGCGGGTGCGCGTCCACTGCCATTGAGCGCGCTGATTGTCCTGGTCTTGGCGTCAAAATAGAGCGCGAACACATCGCCGCCTATCCCCGTGCTGGCGGGCGCGACGACGTTCATCACGGCTGCTGTGGCGACAGCGGCATCGGCGGCACTGCCACCCTGCCGCAAAATGTTGAGTCCGGCCTGTGCCGCGTGCGGATTGCTGGCAGCGACCATCCCGCGCCGCCCCGTCACCATCGAACGCCGTGATTTAAAGTCAAAAGACATTGGTTTCATCAGATTTTTCCCTAAAATATGCTGTTGGCTGCTGACCTCTTGCCGCTGGCTAAAAAGACAATTGAACCGCAAAGGTCGCAGAGAACACAGAGAGTAACGCACAGCGGCAAAACTGCAAAATGGGGTGATGAGTCCAAATAAAACAGGGACAGCCCATCATGGACTGCCCCTGTTGTGGTCATTGCAAACTGTGGCTTACTGCACTTCTTCCAACAGCAGGCGGAATGCGCCCGTCTGTGGGCCTTGTTCGGTGAATGCGCCGTTGTGAACGCGGAAGATGTACTCGCCCGCGGCGGGGAGCGCAAATTCAAACGTCAATGTGCCCGGATACTGGCTGTTGGCATTCATGATAAACGAACCCCGCTGCGCCATATTCGGCCCCTGTATGTCGATGCTGGGGGTATACCCACTGCCGCCGCCCAACGTCACCCGCACGACCTGCCCTTGCTGGCCTGAATAGCGATAGACACGCTCAGAGGTGTCGCCACCCACATTGCCTTCGACCGCGACACCCGCTTCCAGTATCGGTGTCTGTGTGGCAGACAGCGTGACCGTGAAACCAACCGACTGACCTATCGCGCCGCCCGGCCCGGTGTTCACATCAAAGCGGCGGATCATCAGCATGTACTGCCCGGTGGTATCAATCAGGATCGGATCGACCAGAATGTGTTGATTGCCCGACCATGCCGGACTGCCACCCGAGATACTGAACCCATTTGGCCCAAACAACGTCGCTTCAAAGGTCGCGTCGCCGCTCAATTGATCGCCTTCCAACCGCAGCAGGTCGCCTTGATTGGCATTAAACGCATAGAAGAATGACGGACTAGCATCGTCCAGCGTGCCGGTGACGGTATCGCCCAATGTGAACGCATTCGCTTCAACCAGGCGGACAGTCAATACCACCTGAACAACGCCGAGTGTCAGGTCTGACCCACCCATCGGTTCGCGATTAAGCGACAGCAGTACCCGACCCATAGACGTAAACACCGGTTCGAGTATCATCTGTGATGCGGGTTGAATGAAATTTTGGTTGATGAACTGCCCATCCGGTGTGCGGACGGCAACCGATACACCGGTATTGGCATCGCCCTGCACGATGTTGCCCGTGATGCTCAGGACCGCATTGGGCGCAGGCTCGAAGTAATAGAACGCGGCGGGACTGCTATCATTCAAGTCGATAATGATAGTCTGATCGACACCGATACTCTGTATATCGACCTTGCTGACGACCAGTTCATACGTGCCAACATTGCCGATATTGCTCTCGCCGCCAAAACGCGCCGCCACGATGGTATATGTCCCATCGGCGGGCAGCACAAACGGCCCAATGAGTGAATTCAGACCAGCGCCCCCGTCATCGTCGAAGGCGATGTCCTGTCCGCTGGCGTCGCGCAGATACAGGTAGGTATCCAGAGGACGCCCCGTTACGCTGGCATCGGTGGTAGAAATCATGCTGATGGTGATGGTATCGCCCGCGCCACCAATGAAGGTATAAAACACTTCGGGCGCATCGTCCGTAATTTCGCCAGTGACGACCTGATCAAAGTCAATCGACTGCCCATCCTGTGCAAATGCCAGCACCGGAGTCAGCAGCAGCGCCATTACAACCAGTACAAACAGTGCCTTACGCATCGTGTCTAAACTCCCTGTGATATGTCGGTGTGCGACCCATGTCGCAATCGATACACCAATAACAATCAGCGTGAATCGTAATGCAAATGAATATGAAAAGAAAGTGACGTATTTCCCACGTTCGCCCTACGCAAAACCAGCGGATTCATCGCCCCTACGCAGCAGAGAGGCCGGGTGCGATGTCCTGCTCGGATGGCTAGCCTGCAAAACACGGGTTCTAAGCCGACAGGCTAACCGCGCTTTTTATGGCGAACAGGCGGCATCAATCAGACGGCCTGTTTCAACGAGCCATCAAGCTATCCGCTATGCTGTTGGACAGCAGTGGAAGTTATTCGAGCGCGCCGGTCTTACGCGCGGGTGCAGGCCGTTTGAAGATATACTGTGTGCCATCGAACGACACATACTCAAAACCCGCACGCCCCAGATCATTGAAGACGACAAAAATCTCTTTGTCTTTCCATTGCGCTTGTTTTTCGCCATTGAGCCGATATTGCAAGCCGTAAGACGCGACCAATGTCACAGTGACATATTCCCAGCGTGTATGGGACATGAAAGTATTACTCCTGTGTTCAATTGCGATAAGACGATAATTCAGTCTATTGTAGCGTTAAATTGCAGGAAATATCACAAAAGTTGCGTTTATGTTCCCATAACAGGACTAAAGTCTGCCGACCAGTGCTCGTATTCCATGTTGCGCGCCGTGCGTTCCGATTGTTCCGCGCCATGTAACCGCCGCACGATATGCAATGACATATCAATCCCCGCCGACACGCCCGCCGATGTCACAATTTTGCCATTATCGACCCAGCGATGGTCAGCGCACACCGTCGTATCCGGCAAAAGCGCGCGCAGACGATCAATCGAACGATGATAGGTCGTAGCCGAAAGCCCTTTCAAAAGACCCGCTTTGCCTAATACCATTGCCCCCGTGCAGACCGACAGCAGCAGTTCGACCTTTTCGGCGTGTGACTGCACCCACTGTATGACTGTTTCGCTGTCTACAAGGGCGCGGGTATCGCCGCCCGGAATCAGCAAAATGTCGGGTTGGGGCAGTGTCTCGAATGTATAAGTCGGATTGACGCTCAAATCATTGCGCGCATGGATTGCGCCCGCCTTTTCCGCTACGGTACACACATCAAAAAGGCGATTGCCATCCGCATCAAATGACACACCAAACACCTCAAACGGCCCTGCAAAATCCAATACTTCGACACCATCAAACACAAAAATCGCGACCTTCCGCATTCCTGCACCTCGATTGTTTATGCGTAACGGCTAACGCTAAACCTGGCGGTCGCCTGCTGTTGTTCGGGTGCTGACGCGGCACTATCAGCATCTTCTTATAGGGCAAGCGTACCTGTAGTTTAAACGTAATGATACCGACAATCATCGTACCAATCAAACCACTGAGCACGCCTTGCAGCAGGCGCGCAATCCAATGTTCGTAGGGCGTTGGCTGGATAGTCACCGCCGCGTCGAAACAAAAGTTGACTGGTCAGGGGCAAAATTTAGCTGTGCTTAACGATGGGCAAAAAATGCCCCCTGTCCTGCCTCGAAACAGGGGGCGAATGGTGGGGGGATGGCAGTGCCCTTTTGCAGAGCATCTGCTTGTGTCAGAAAATGCCTGTATCACGACATTCACTATCATCAGTGGATAGTGACCGCGCTGGCGGCCTGCTGTTACGATTCTGTTGCGCTGGCTGCATCCATAACAGGCAGAATGTACCTATTACATCGCTGGACTGGGCTGAACGTTACAGCTATTTTTGTGTATTTTTGAAATTACCGCTGCTGCCGCAGCCACCGACCAGCAGCCGGGCCAAAAACCTGCATTGACCATACCCGCGCGTACAACTGGACGTATACTGGAACGTAGTAGATTCAGGGGATTGTCCCCTGATTATCTGATTGACGGTGCGAAAGGACGGTACGATGGTACGGATAGTGCGCGAGATGTTCGTCTTCTTTATGTTTTGCTTTGGGATTGTCTATCTGATGTTCCCGACGCTGGGGATTTTTGAACTCATCCCCGATGTTATCCCGGTGGTGGGCAACATTGACGAAGCGGGGGCGACCCTGCTGATTGTCAATGCGCTCAATTATTGGGGACTCGACCTGACTACGTTGATGGGTACACCCAAAAAACGCACGCGGTCGCGCGTCATTCAACTGCCCGCAGGCACAGAACAGGATGATGTTTAGAGGATTTGAAGCTGGGCGTCGGCGGTTTTGGCGGCATCATCAACCATACCCAACCGCGTGAAAATGATGATGGCCTCTTGATAGTTGCGATCCGCCTCTGTGCGTTTACCGCGTTGGGCAAGACTGTTACCGAAGGTATACAACGTCTTGCCGATTTCACCCAGGGCATCAATCCCGGTGAACGCATCTAAGGCCGCCTGAAAATAGACATCGGGGTTCGACTCGTAACCGTCCTCCGGCGCGCTGCCGATGGCGGTGATGACCTCGCCAATCGCGCGGTTGGCATACCCCAAACGGAAGGGGTGATTGAGTGTTTTGGCGGTGGTCAGGGCATTGCGGGCATATTCCCACGCCCGATTCATATCCTGCTGTTCGAGTGACAGCATCGTCAAGGCGTGCAAAATCTCGCATTGGGCGGCATAGATATTGTTGCGGTCATCAATTTCGGGATTTTTCAGGTGCTGACGAC
>CAZTLI010000167.1:0-10368 GCA_964614375.1 uncultured Anaerolineaceae bacterium | reverse complement strand
TCTTCCGCGTCGTGCGGGTTGCCAGTACGATAGTAGATATAGTTATATATCTTCTGCACGTACCGTTCATATAATTCGCCAAAGGCGTCTTTGTCTGCCTTCGCCAGTTCGACCAAATCGGCATCAGACAGGTCTTGCAGATTCTGGGATTTGCGGTTGAATAGTTTCATCACCTATTAACAACCCTTTATGGGCGCGGGCGTTACGCGGTTCGTCCGCAATTTCCATTAAAGTTTTATTTGAGAAATGGGTGGTGGCATAATTATAATGGATAGCTATCGACACTGAGCGCCGATTATTGGCAGAAAGTCATATACCGACTATGGTAACGGTTCAACGTGAAATTCGCGCCTGGCACACCCTTGCCGTTGAGGACGTGGTGCAGCAGCTAAATACGGATACTAAAGACGGGCTAGACCCGGCAGAGGTAGCGGTTCGTCGGCAGCAGTATGGCTTGAATGAGCTTGAAGAACGCGGCGGCAAGAACCCCCTGCGTATATTATGGGAACAAATCAGCAGCACGATGGTGCTCATCCTCATTGTGGCGGCGGTGATTTCTGGCTTTTTGGGCAAGCCGCTGGAGACCGTCGCGATTTCGGCGATTGTGATCCTGTTCGCTATCCTCGGTTTTGTGCAGGAATATCGTGCAGAGCGTGCCATTGCCGCCCTCAAACAACTCGCTGTGCCCCTGGTACGGGTGCTGCGCGGGGGTGTGTCGCAGCAGTTTTCGGCGCGTGAGCTTGTGCCCGGTGATGTTGTGATTCTGGAAGCGGGTGGGACTGTGCCTGCCGATATTCGCCTCGTTGAAAGCAGCAATCTGATGATTCAGGAAGCGGCCTTGACAGGCGAATCCGAACCTGTCGCCAAACAAATCACGCCGATGGACAGCGCCAACATCCCGCTGGGTGATCGCAAGAACATGGCCTACATGGGCACGACCATCACCTATGGGCGCGGCACGGGTGTGGTCGTGATGACGGGGATGAGCACCGAACTGGGGCGCATCGCCGAATTGATTCAAGAGGTCGAACAGCAAGAAACGCCGCTCCAACGACAGCTTGGGCAGGTGGGTACACTGCTGGCGGTGGCGGGTGTGGTGATTGCCATCCTTGTGATGTTGATTGGCGTCGTTCGTGGCGAACCATTGAGCGATATGTTCCTGACGGCGGTGAGTGTGGCAGTGGCGATTGTGCCGGAGGGTCTGCCCGCAGTGGTGACGCTGACACTGGCATTGGGCGCACAACGGATGTTACGGCGGCGCGCCCTCATCCGCAAACTGCCTGCTGTAGAAACGCTTGGCTCGGTGAGTGTCATCTGCTCCGATAAGACAGGCACGCTGACCGAAAATCGCATGACCGTCACGGTGATAGATGTGGCCGGACATTTTCTGGAACTGGTCGGCACGTCCAGACACCCCGCGCCCGAAATCAGTGGTGGAACAGGTCGGCTGAAATTGCCGGATGAACATCCGCCGGCTGTCGATTTGCTGCTGATTGCGGGTGCGATGTGCAATGATGCCTCCCTCAGTCCCGACCCGGTGACAGGCCGGTATCTGGCAGTCGGCGACCCGACAGAAGGCGCGCTGCTGGTGGCGGCGACGCAGGCCGGATTGGATAAAGAGGCGCTGGATACTGTGCTGCCGCGGGTGGCGGAAGTGCCGTTCGATTCGGTTCGCAAGCGGATGACAACGTTCCACCAACTGCCGCAAAATGGCGACGGGCTTGCTGCCAGTACCCGTATCCTGCAAAAATTCGATGCACCCTATATCGCGCTGACCAAAGGCTCTGTCGATGGATTGATGGATCGGGTGACGCAGGTGTGGGCCAATGACCAGGCCGAAGTGATGGACACAGCATGGCGCGAACGCATCCAGGTGGCGCATGATAAGCTGGCGCTGAATGGGATGCGTGTATTGGGTATCGCCATCAAACCCTATGCCGCTGTGCCGGCAAAGGTCACTGAAACTGTTGAGGAAGGGCTTGTTTTCATCGGATTGGTGGGCATGATTGACCCGCCCCGTCCCGAAGTTAAAGCCGCGATCCAGGTATGCAAATCGGCGGGTATTCGCCCCATCATGATTACGGGCGATCATCCGCTGACGGCGCGCTTCATCGCCCATGAACTGGGCATTTCGGAAAATGGGCGTGTGAAAACGGGGCAAGACCTGGACCGCATGACGCCCGAAGAATTGGCTGCGGTCATTGATGATGTCTCCGTTTTTGCACGGGTGACGCCGGAACATAAACTGCGGATTGTCGATTTGTTGCAGGGTCGAATGCAAGTGGTGGCGATGACGGGCGATGGCGTCAACGATTCGCCCGCGCTGAAAAAGGCCGACATCGGCGTGGCGATGGGAATCACCGGGACAGATGTGTCTAAAGAAGCGGCGCAGATGGTGCTGCTGGATGATAACTTCGCGACAATTGTCGCAGCGGTGGAAGAAGGCCGCGCCATTTACGAGAATATCCGGCGCTTCGTCAAGTTTTCTATTGCGGGCAATCTCGGCAAAGTGATTGTGATGCTGTTCGCGCCATTTTTGGGCATTTCGGTGGCGCTGCTGCCGTTGCAACTGTTATGGCTCAACCTGCTGACCGATGGCTTGCTGGGGTTGGGATTGGGTGTTGAACCCGCCGACCCGCATGTGATGGCGCATCCGCCGCGGCCTAAGACCAACCGTTTTTTGAGTGGCGCGCTCCTGCGTCAAATCGTGTGGATTGGGCTGCTCATCGGTATTCTGGCGCTGGCTGTTGGTTATTTATACTATGACCCGGCAAACCGGGATGACCGAATCTGGCAGACGATGATATTTACGGCACTGGCCTTCATGCAAATGGGGCAGGCGCTGGCGTCCCGGTCAGAAGATACGCCCTTCTATCAGATGAATTGGCGCGGCAATCCGACTCTGATGGGTATGACCGTGCTGGTATTTGTGTTGCAGTTGGTGGCAATTTACGTGCCGTTTTTTGATGACTTCTTTGGGGTTGTGCCGCTGCCGCTGCCCCTGCTGCTGTTGTGTGTGGGATTGGGCGTCGTGGTTTTTATCGCCATTGAAATCCAGAAACACTTTTTCCCGCTGGCAGATCAGGAGCGCAGCAAATCGACGGCATCACGATAGGGCATGGCGGGCATGGTCCCATGTGCAGTACAGGCCAGCGCCGCCGCTGCACTGGCAAAGCGCAAGCGTTGTTCGATAGCTAGGCCTTCTACCAGTCCAACAAGATACCCGGCACAAAACGCATCACTCGCGCCGCTGGTATCGACGACTTCCACCGAAATCGCTGCCTGTGAAACAGTCGTCGCCTGATCAACATACGTACAGCCACTGTCGCCCTGTGTGATACACACCGCCCCAACGCCATTGTTGAGCAATGTTCGGGCGAGTGTCGGCGCATTGCCAGAATCATCACCTGTCAATAAAACGGCCTCATGCAGATTTGGAATCAGGGTATCGACTAGCGATAAATAGGTGGCGACGTGGCTGTCTGTTGTGAAATAGGGCGCGGGATTGAGGACGGTATGTGCGCCTTTTGCTTTTGCCTGCCGCAATGCCGCTTCGATGATAGGATGCGGAATCTCGAAATTGATGAGGACGACATCGCCGGACTGCAAGGGTTCAAACGCACGTTCAATATCAGAGGGAGTCAATTGTTTGCTGGCGTCGGGCGCGCCGATGAATCCCGGCACGGCCTCATGCACAATCATGCCGACGACGCTGGTGCGGGCAGTCGGATGACGGACGATAGATTGGGTGTCGATATGTTCCTGTGCCAGCGTATCGTGCAGATAATCGCCGATGAAATCACGCCCTGTACAACCGACAAATGCCACATCTCCGCCCAACCGTCCCGCTGCGACAGCAGTATTCAGCCCTTTGCCACCGGGTGACAATCCAACATGCGTGGCATGAACGCTGCGATTGGGCTGAGGCCAGTGCGGGACAGCGAACGTGATGTCAAACACCGCCGCACCACAGACAACTATTCGGGGCATGGATTATCCTTCGTAGGGGCACAGCGCGCTGTACCCAAAAAAGTTTCGCCGCAAAGCGGTTCAGTTTAGACGACGGGTGCAGAGCAGGCACGCGCGGATGGCTTCGGGTTCGTGCCATGAATAGGCTTCAAGCAGGGTTTGTGTGCTGTCTCCTGCTGCCAACATGCCCGGCACCTGCTCAACAGCCAGGCGACGGCCTCGAATGATCGGCTTACCGCCGAAGATGTTGGGATTAATGGCGATGCGTTTATGAAACTGCTGCGCGTTACTTCCAGAATCCGCTCTTAACGGAATGGGTGTAACAGAATCGCTATAACACCCCCCTCGATAATCGCGTGGCTTCCCCCTATAATACAGGCAATATCCACACAGTAATACCAGACAATCAGGACAGTGCATGACTCAACCACTCAATTTTCAGCAAGTGATATTAAAACTGCATGAATTCTGGGCGGCACAGGGCTGTGTCATCTGGGAGCCATATAATGTGCAGGTAGGCGCGGGCACGGCGAATCCGGCGACGACGCTGCGCGTGCTGGGGCCAGAACCCTGGCGCGTGGCCTATGTCGAGCCGAGTGTGCGACCCGATGACGGACGCTTTGGCGAAAATCCCAACCGGATGCAGAAATATTATCAGTATCAGGTCATCCTCAAGCCCGACCCCGGCAATCCGCAGGAACTCTATCTGAAGTCGTTGGAAGCGTTGGGCATCAACCCGCGCGAACACGACATCCGTTTCGTAGAGGATAACTGGGAGAGTCCGGCGCTGGGTGCATGGGGACTGGGTTGGGAAGTGTGGCTGGATGGTCAGGAAATCACGCAGTTCACCTATTTCCAGCAAGCGGCAGGGATGGAACTGAATCCCGTCTCGGTGGAATTGACCTATGGCATTGAGCGCATTGTGCTGGCGCTGCAAAACAAAAATTCGGCGTGGGAAATCGACTGGACAGCGGATGTCACCTATCACGATATGATGTTCAGCGATGAGGTCGAACACTGCAACTATTATTTCAATCTGGCCGATGTGGATGCGCTGAAACACGTCTACGATACCTATGAGCGCGAGATGGGACGCGCCCTCGAAGGCGATGCCGTCATCAGTGCTTATGATTATGTATTGAAGTGCAGCCATTTATTCAATGTGCTGGACACCCGCGGCGCGATTGGCGTGACCGAACGGGCGCAATATTTCCGCCGGATGCGGGATATGACGCGCATCACGGCACAGGCCTACCTCGAAAAGCGCGAGTCGCTCGGCTTCCCGATGATGAAGATGCAGGACAAATGGGGCGTCTCGCTGCCTGCGTTTAAACCCGCCCTGCCACCCGCAGCGAAAGAACCTGCCGACGTGCTGTTGGAAATTGGCGTTGAAGAATTGCCCGCCCAAGATGTCGATGCTGCCCTAACACAATTGCAGAAAGCGGCGAACACGCTGTTTGATGACCTGCGCCTGAGTCATGGTGGAATCTCGGCCTATGCCACACCGCGCCGATTGCTGATTGCGGCGAAGAAGGTCGCAGCCATGCAAGCGGATATAGCAGAAGAGGTCAAAGGCCCACCTGCTGACCGTGCCTTCGATGCTGATGGCAAACCGACCAAAGTCGCAGAGGGTTATGCCCGCAGTAAAGGTATCAGCGTCGATGATTTAGTCGTCAAAGAGATTGATGGCGGGCAGTATGTCACCGCTGTGGTGAAGACAGAAGGACGACCCGCAATAGACGTGCTGGCACCAGCCTTTGAACAACTGGCGTCCAGCATCAAATTTGGCAAAGGGATGCGCTGGAACGAGACTGATGTGGTGTTCTCGCGACCTGTGCGTTGGCTTGTGGCGCTGTTCGGCGAGACGGTGATTCCGTTCCAATTTGCTGGCGTGACGAGTGGCAATGTCACACGCGGTCTGCGTCCGTATGGTTCACCAGAAATAGCAATCGCCGACCCCAACGCCTATTACGACGTGATGGCACAGCAGGGCGTTATCCTTGACCGTCAACAACGTCGCGCTGCCATCGTTGAACAAATCACTGCGCTGGCGAAAGAAGTCAACGGCACAATTCCCGACGATCCCGATTTGCTGGCGGAAGTGACCAATCTCATCGAAGCCCCGGTCGCGTTACGCGGGACATTCGAGGAAAGTCGTTTGAGCCTGCCGCGCGATATTCTGGTGACGGTCATGCGGAAGCATCAACGCTATTTCGCGGTCGAGGATAGCGACGGCAAGCTCATGCCCTATTTCATCGCCGTCCGCAATGGTGACCATGAACATCTCGATAAAGTGATACACGGCAATGAGCATGTGCTGCGGGCGCGCTTCTCCGACGGTAATTATTTCTATAAGGAAGACATCAAAAAACCGCTGGCGGACTACCTGCCGCGTCTGGGCACGCTGACCTTCCACGAAAAATTGGGGTCGATGCTGCAAAAGAACGAACGTGTTGCCAGTATGGTCGAAGGGCTGGGGCATATTCTGGGAATCCAGGCGACAGACATCACCATCGCACAGCGGGCGGCACACATCGCCAAAGCCGACCTCGCCACACAGGTAGTCGTTGAATTCACGTCACTGCAAGGCATTATGGGGCGGCATTATGCGCTGCGTGAAGGTCAACCGCCAGAAGTCGCCGACGCCATTTTTGAACATTGGCTGCCGCGCAGCGCCGGCGACCTGCTGCCCGTGAGCAATGCCGGGATTTTGCTGGCGTTGACCGATAAGCTCGATAGTCTGGTGGGGCTGTTCGCCATTGGTCTCGCGCCAAAATCGTCTGCCGACCCCTTTGGCCTGCGCCGCGCGGCGCTGGGGATTGTACAAATCCTCATCGGACGGCGACTCTATCTCAATCTCGCAGAAGCGGTTGACTTCGTGGCGGAAGCACAGCCTGTATCGGTTGGCGCGCAGGCGCGGGCGCAGGTGCTCGATTTCATCAAAGGGCGCTTGGAGTCCCTGCTGGTTGACGAGGGCGACTATCCGCGCGATGTGATTAACGCGGTATTGGCGCAGCAGGCTCATGACCCCTATCGCGCCACAGTCGGCATGGCGGAATTAGCACAGTGGGTCGGGCGTGACGATTGGGAAGCCATTCTCGATAGTTTTGCCCGCTGCGTGCGAATTACTCGCAGTGAACCCACCACCTATGACATCAACCCCAAAGCATTCACCGAACCGCAGACGAAGGCGCTGTATAGTGCCTATCTCGCTGCTGCCGCGAAAGTGGATGACGACGGCAATGTCGATGCCTTTTTGGTCGCGTTTGAACCGATGATTCCAGCCGTGACCGACTTTTTCGACAATGTGATGGTACACGACGAGAATCTGGACCTGCGCCATAATCGTCTGGGGCTGTTGCAAGCCATCAGCGCCTTGCAAACCGGTCGCGCCGACTTGAGCGAGTTGAGTGGATTTTAAACTGATAGGTGGATGAATACAGGGAAATGCCCTTTGATGACTACGTGAGGGTAAAGGGCATTTTGCTTGACTATCTGTCTATGGGTTCAGATGTGATTTCTTGATAGCGTGTGTATATTTTTTCGTGCGCTTCTTCCATCGTTTGCGTAAAGAGCACCATCCGTCGGCTGCTGGAACTGGGTCGAACTTTCATCAGTACGTTCATGAAGATCGATGCGACATAGTTTGTCCCGACAATTACCGATGCGAATAGATTGTCGGGCATTTGTTTTTCCATGCCTATCAGGTTACTCAGCGTGCGTCCGTCTTTGGGTACTGATCCCATTTTGCTCACGTTAACCACGGTGGCACAGGGGTGTTGGAGGTCGCGGACGATTGAGAATACTTCACCACCCGCCTTGTTGTATTCTTCCCACGTCCAGGGTGCTTCTATATAGATGTTGAAAATGATTTGATTTTCATCTGATTGTTCGTATCGAACACCCATGCGTTTCCCCCTGAAGTAACTCAATCTCTGACATTGATTTGATGCAAAATCCAGCGATTTGAATACGATGTAATATTTCGACTATTTGCTAATCTTAATATATGATAATTTTTGACAGGAATTTAATTGACGTTTTCAAAAGTTGTAAATTTCGCATCTTGTCCTCTGAGACGCATTACATCCGCCTTCTATTGCAGATAGATTTTCGTGTTCAGCGAGGATGACTTGTAGGATTCCTATAAATATATGCGTTTGTGCTTCGATTCTGGTTGCATGAGTGCTCACTCATATCTATAATGCTACCTACATCACCAGGGACTCAGGTATGTCTGTCACACAGGAAATCAAGTCGAAACTGGATATTGTGCAGTATATCCAGCAGTACGTACCCCTCAAAAAAGCGGGACGCTACTACAAGGCGTGCTGTCCATTTCATAACGAAAAAACGCCATCCTTCGTCGTCAATGAAGATACCCAGTCATGGCGCTGCTTTGGCGCGTGTGCCGAAGGCGGTGACATCTTTAGCTTTGCCGAAAAAATGCACGGCTGGACGTTTAGCGAAGCCCTGCGCGAACTCGGTAATCTGGCGGGTATCGAAGTCCGCAAGCAAACGCCACAGGAACAGGCGCGCGACAACCATCTTGACCGTCTGCGCGGGTTGTTGCAAACGGCTGCCGAAGTCTATCACGACCATCTCTTGCAGGAAGACCCTGAATCGGCGGCGGTGCTGGCCTATACACAGCAGAAACGCGGCTTCACGCTGGAGACGATTAAACAGTTCGGCATCGGTTATGCCCCTCCCGGCTGGCAGAACATACTCGACTATCTGACGACACTCGGTTATAGCGAAGACGAAATCATTGAAGTGGGGTTAGCCGTGCGGAATGAAAGCGGGCGGATATATGACCGCTTCCGCAATCGCTTGATGATTCCTATACGCGATGACCGGGGGCGTGTGGTCGGGTTTGGGGCGCGCATCCTCGACCCGGATGATACGCCAAAGTACCTGAACTCCCCCCAAACACCCGTGTTCGATAAAAGCCGCATCCTGTTTGGGCTGGATACTGGCAAGAACGCTATCCGCGATTCTGAGACGGTGGTTATCGTTGAAGGCTATATGGATGCGATTCAAGCGCATCAAGCGGGTTTCAAAAATGTCGTCGGGCAGATGGGCACGGCGATGACCGAAACACAGTTGAAACTGGTCGCCCCACGTTATGCGAAGAAAATCATCCTCGCGCTGGATGCCGATGCCGCCGGACAGAGCGCCACCCGGCGCAGTCTCGAAGTCGCCCGCGAGACCTTGCAGGCCGATTATGCCGGACGATTGTCGGTCGATATTCGCATTTTGCAGATACCCGGCGCGAAAGACCCGGACGACTTCTTGCGGGAAACGCCAGAACAATGGCCTGAACTGGTCAATAAAGCCATCCCCGTGGCGGATTATGTCATAGATAGTGAAGTGGTTGCGTTAGGCGACATCGACTCGGTGAGCATTCAAGAGCGTGAAGCCGCGGCACGCCGGATTTTACCGATGCTGCTGGCGTCGGAGAATAATCTCTATCGGCAGGACAATCTGCAAAAGCTGGCGCTGCGCCTGCGGATAGCCGAGCGCGATTTATTGGCATGGGCGAGTGAACAACCAAAACCTGTGCGCGTCGTGCAGCGTCCACAACCGCCCGCTTTGCCGCCGCTGGTCGATACCCATTTGCAGCCGCCGCCCGACTATGATGATGACGATTTTGTCGTCGTGCCCGATGAGACGCTGACTCCCGTGCGCCAGTTGACGGTGCTGCCGAAAGGCCGCACGAGTGAGGCGCTTTCCGCCGAGACGGAGTGTTTGCGCTTGTTATTCCAGTCGCCCGAATTGATGTATCAGGTCAATCGAAAATTCCGTGAGCTTGCGGGCGAAGATGAACCCTTGCATCTTGGCCCATTGTGTGAATTATCACCGGACGATTTCAGCCAGCGAGAATATCGCGAATTGCTGAAGATGCTCTATGAAGGGTTGGCACAGGAAGACCTTGATTTGATGACATTCATCCAGATGAAGCTCGACCCGGTGCTGCTCGACGAACTGGATTCAATACTGCGTGCGGATGCGCGACGGATACGTGAGCGGGTGATGTATCGCTTTAATGGCGATCAGGCCGTGATTTTTGAGCATCAGGAACATCGGCGCAGCGGCTACGGTGATGTGGATATACAGGTGATTGCAAAAGTATTGCAACTGCGGGCACGGCGGCTCGAACGGGAGCGGGAAGATTTGCGCTTTCGTCAGGAAGATGCCGACCATGACCCGGCAGATGCCACTAATCAAGCGATGCTGACGCAGATTATGTTGTCGATACGGGCGAAACACATTATTGATGCCGAATTACAAACCTATCAGCTATAAGTTTGAGCCAGCTTCGTGACGATATTTGGGATGTTATGAATGACATTTTTCATGCACAATAGAGGCACTCATTTGTTCATTTCCCATTCTTCT
>CAZTLI010000166.1:0-10381 GCA_964614375.1 uncultured Anaerolineaceae bacterium | reverse complement strand
GCTTCCTTACCGATACCTTGTTTTTCCAGATAATCTATCGTGGCGGAAATAGACGGACTTTTGCGCCCTTTATCGCCATTATGATGCACGCCGTTGATTGGTCCACTGTTAATCATGGTGCCGGGACCAGCATAGGCTTCGGTCATCGTGTTCGGGTCAGGGTCTTCATCCATACCATCGGGACGCACCACTGCCACAATCGGCAAACCGAACTTGCGGGCAAATTCAAAGTCGCGCTGGTCGCCATAAGGCACAGCCATAATCGCGCCACTGCCATAGCTAATCATTACGTAGTCGGCTATCCAGATGGGGATGCGCTCGTTATTCACCGGATTAATCGCATACGCACCCGTGAAGACGCCGGTCTTCTCGCGATTTTCAGCCGTCCGTTCGATTTCGGTGGCTTTTGCCGCTTCTGCAACATAGGCTTCGATTTCCGCACGCTGCTCATCGGTCGTGATTTTGCTGACCAGTGAATGTTCTGGCGACAGCACCATGAAGGTCGCGCCCCACAGCGTATCAGGCCGGGTGGTGTAGATTTCGATAGGGTCTTCATCTTCGGTGTGGAAAGTGACATCCGCGCCTTCACTGCGCCCAATCCAGTTGGTCTGCATAATTTTGATGGGTTCAGGCCAATCCAACGGACTAAAGTCCAGCAGTTCGTCAGCATAGTGGGTGATGCGGAAGAACCACTGCGCCATCATCTTCTGGATAACGGGCTGTCCGGTGCGTTCATCCTTGCCGTCGATGACCTGCTCATTCGCCAGCACCGTTTGCAGCGTCTCCGACCAATTGACCATCGCCTCACGTCGATAGGCCAGATCATGCTCAAAGAACTGTTTGAAGAACCACTCCGTCCATTTATAGTATTCAGGCGTACAGCTTATCGCCTCGCGTTCCCAATCGAACATCGTGCCCATGCTGCGTATCTGTTTTTGCATTCGCTCGATGTTGCTATATGTCCATTTCCAGGGATGGATGTTGCGACTAATCGCCGCCTGTTCCGCCGGCAAGCCAAAAGCGTCAAACCCCATCGGGAACATGACGTTATAGCCCTTCATACGCATGTAGCGGGCGCGGGCGTCGCTCGGCGTCATGGCAAACCAGTGACCGATATGCAAGTCGCCGCTAGGATAGGGCAGCATGGTCAGGGCATAATGTTTGGGTTTGCCCCAATCGACTTGCGCCCGATACAGCTTGTCGGCTTCCCACTGTTTTTGCCATTTTCTTTCAATTGCTTTGGGATCGTATGTCTCGCTCATTGTCAGGTATTTGGTCTCCTGTTTGTGTGTCACATTCGGGTTGCAAAATAAACAGCGCCGGATTGTACCCATGGGTACAACGGCCTGATAGTCAACGTATGCGATTAGAGCTTAAGAGGAGGCGCGCGCGATTCATCGGGGATTACATAAGAGAAGAGCGGGTCACCTCATAACCCGGAATGATGGTTTGAAACATCGCGTTTTGCCTTTCATGCAGGTCGATATGCCTACGATACACGCTTTTGCGTGATTTGTAAACCATTGTTGGCGAAATTTAACAAAGGGTCAGGAAAGGTCAGGTAATTTGGCAGAGAATCAATCACAATACAGGCGGATGACGCCTTTCATGACATCAATCACATGGGTATAACCGCGCATGTGCCAGCGATGTGCCCACGGTACGGCTTGCAGCACACTGTACAGGCCAAATCGTTCACGCAGCGCCTGATAGTCATCTTGTGCAGGGGCATAGCCTTCCAACAGGGATTCATAACTGCTGCCGCGTGCCCAATCAAACGTCGCTAAATCCCATATCGGATCACCGCCACTGCGTTCGCCAAAGTCAATCAAACCGACGACGGTCTCTGCTTCGGTATCGACCATAATATGATTCAATCCCAAGTCACCATGCAACAGATGTGCTTGACTGACCGTCTCGATGATGCCAACATGCTCGCCAATGAGCGATTGCACAGCCGAAACCGCCCCATAATCCAGCATGTGCGTTCGCGTCAAATAATCCAGCGCCGCAGCGATAGGTTTGAGTATCGCCACCGACCACGATATATCCCTGCCTCTGGCAATACCGGACTGTCGGTAGTGGGCTTCATCCAGGAGGCCAAAACCATCAATTGCAAGGGTATGGATTTGCCGCAGCCATGCACCCGCCTGTATTAAGAGATTCCGTTTGACATCGGGTGTGACTTTGGCGGCATCAAGCGGTCTGCCATGCAATTTCTGCATGATAAAGAATTCAGATGGGAACAGTTGCTTGCGCGTATCAACTGCCAACACTTTGGGCGCGGGGATATTGGCGGCATAGACCGTCTGGCACATCCATGCTTCGGTGGCAATCGTACAGGCTTCGGCACTATCGGGGGAGTGGGCTTTGAAGATGACCGATTGCCCGGACAATTCTGCGGCATAGACCAATGTATCGGGATGGGTTGTGATGGGTGACAGTTCTGATGGGCGTTCACCAAGATGGTGGTGTATCGCGTCATTCACCTGCTGTATCTCAACCACGATGACTCCGGGTTTGCTTTGCAAAATCTCGTCAGAAGGGTAAGGGTATATTCTAATAGAAAGAATACGGTTAACAAGTGGTACGTTAGTCCAGAGTAAAAAATCACCCGATTAGGGCGTCCGTTTGGACGGATGTTGATTGCACAGATCCGCGCGCACCCGCTAAATACCCCACCAACGTTGTACGCATAATTCCCTTGAAAATACCAGGGACGTGCCGGTGTGCGCGTCGATGCAGCGAACTGACTGAGAAAACAAAACAGACGCACCCGATTAGGATACGCCCGTTGTGATGTGACAAATATTTGGATTTAACGCGTTGGATATTGACGCGGGTCGTGCCGATTGTTTTCCCGCACGGGGATGGGTACGAGCGCGCGTTTTTGCTTTTTCTGCCTGCGGAGGATGCGGTCTAGTTCACTGACAAATTCACCTAATCGTTCCGCAATTTCATCGAGCAGGTCGCGTTTTTGTTTCGCCACAACGAGTCCCTTTCAATTGGCTTCGTAGTTGGGAGCTGAAACAGAAAGCCCCTTCACCAACAGGCAGATGAAGGGGTATCAGTGTGGACCTAAAGGGATTCGAACCCTTGACCTCTTCAATGCCATTGAAGCGCTCTCCCAGCTGAGCTATAGGCCCGCAGTGAGTGTCATTCTAGCCCTCGCATCTGCGTGTGTCAATACCATCATACAGCAAAGGTGTTAGGATGACAATCGAGATAGCTCATTTCAAACACCAATTTTACAGGTTCGTTACGCCTGCACGGTGCGAATTGTGCAAGTTGCCTTAGCTATCGACTGTGAATCGGCCTAGATTGTCGCGCATCTCGTCGAGCACGTCCGCAGGTGGACTGCCACCTCGCGCGCCATTGTTCAGAAAGTCAGCAATGGTCTGTACGGCGTCACTGCTACCACAGGCACAACCGGGTTCATCAAACCATTGCAGCGTACCATCGTCAACATCAACCGTCACGCCGCGCACGCCGCCGCTATAGACATCCTGCCACATCCACGCTGTCTTAATCCGTGTATTCTGCATCATGTCCTTCGCTTCAAATTCTGACCGTCTCTACTATAGACGGTTGACAGGGACTTGTCCTTACGCGAATGCTGTTTGAATTGCGATCTGCGCCCTGCCGTTCTTACCCCGTTCCTCTCAACTTTGTGACGTTTGTCACGACTGATGCGTGATGCTGTGCAGCGGACTCGACTGTGCTTTGTAAATAGAATAAGCCTATACCCATCAGGGTATATAAGATGGTTTGCACAAGTGCGGAGACAAATATGGGCAAACAAGGCAAAGGACAAAAATCGAAGCGTAAACCGGTCTCTTCCGAAACGCACTATATCCTGCCACGCCGCTGGTTATATATCAGTGTTGGCATGGGAATTGTTTTACTGCTAGCGGTTATTCTGTTTCTATCCCGATCTCAAGCAACCGTAGACCCTGATTTCGTACCAGAGGTCACGGGTGCGCCCCGGTTGCAGGTGATACAGGATACCTTTGATTATGGCGCAGTTCAGGTCGAGACAAGGATTCAGACCGTGTTCCGGGTGCGAAATGTGGGCGACGAAGACCTGATTATTCTGGATCGTGAACCAAGGGTTGAGCTTGTGAGGGGCTGCTGACCGCCGCGCGCAACCGTCAGTTCGACGGTAATCAGACCCGGCGAAGAAGCCACCATCACGGTGAATTTTACCATGCACGCGGGTATGGAAGGCCCGCATGAATTCCGTGTACATTTACGCACCAATGATCCGCTTGAACCCTATCGTGCATTGGTCATCCTATCAGACTGGGTACTTTAAGATGAGAACGAACAATCAAAACCAATCCCACCATAAAGCCGTTTACGCGCTAGGTGTATTGCTTGTTGCCGGGTTGCTTGTTGCCGCATTCATAGGCAGTATGACGACCAGTCCTGCGCCTGTACGCGAACTCGCGATGGCTCCTATGGCAGATATGCCGGAGTTTGTCCAGAATGGTTCATCGACAACCCAACATACCTATCGTTTCGCGGTCATGAATCACGACTTGCTCGATCACTTTGAATGTTATTGTGGTTGTGGGGCGATTGGACACACCAGCAATGCCGACTGTTACATTCAGAACATCGCCGAGTCCGGGGAAATCACCTATGATTTACACGCGACAGGGTGTGGTATCTGCCAGGAGATTACGCTGGATGTGATGCGTTTGTGGGAACAGGGCTGGGAATTAGCGGATATACAGACCTACATTGTCGCCAATTACAGCTATCGCGGGCCATCAACGTAAAAACGTCAAAGATGTAGATTAGACAGGGCATCGCCCACGGTATGCCCTGTGTTCATTTAAACGCCAGCACACCGAACGCCAGGGGACGGGGCAGGACTTTTTTGAAGCCGGCCTCGCCTAAACGTTTGACAACGCCCTTTGTCGTGCGACTGCCGTATGGACTCTTCGGGTCGCCAATATAATGAAACATCCGTCCACCACGCCGCAGCACGCGATAGACATCCCGATAAAAATCCGCCGCATATAAATTGCCTGCAAGCTGCATGGTCGGTGGGTCGTGCAGCACATAATCGAACGACTCATCATCAAAATCCTGAATCGCGTCGTCGCTATCGCCAATGATGTGTGTGATGCGCGGGTTATCAAATAAGTCACGCGAATAGGGGTTCTGCCGCGCGACCTCCAATACTGCCGGGTCGATTTCAATCGTTGTCACATGGGCGGCGGTCTGACTGAGGGCAATCGCCGTATAACCCAACCCGGTATTGGTGTCGAGCGCCTGCCCGTGTATCCGTCCTAGCGCGCGGATTTTGCTCTGTGTATCGCGCATGGGGTCAGTATCTTTGATGCGGTGCATCGGCCATCCAGCCAGCAGCAGCGTCGGCGCGCCCGATGTCGGATACAGGCTGCTGTGGCGATTCGTCACTTGTGAAAAGGCCTGAATCTTCCGCAGACCATCATCCTCGATGATAAAACAGCTATTTTCATCATCGACCACATCATCAATTTGCGCCCATGATAATCCCACGCCATCGGGATAGATTGCACCAGTGCGGGTTAACGAGACCGTGATAGTCGTCAGCCCCAGGTCCGGGGTGGTCTTGACCTGTGCCTGACCCGCTTTGTGTCCATCCAGCAGCAAACGCGCTTGAAAATGTGAGATGATGGTCACGCAATTTATCCTTAGACTATCATCCCATTTGTAGCGCATTCACTATCGAAGGTGCAAGCGCGGGTCTATTCAGACTATGGGATTTATTGTATTACATTCCGTGGTTGTCTCTGTTTCTCGCATATGTCACAGAAAAATTTGCAAGCATCATGTGGCGTTTTCACGCCCTGTCTACCATAGACCGCGTATTCGCGTTACAATGACAGCTATAGCACAAACGGGCGAAGGAACAATGAGCGTGTCAGATACAGGCTTACTTGACGGACTGAATGAGCAGCAGCGCGCGGCAGTCACTGCGGGCGAAGGGCCTGTGCTCGTTCTGGCGGGGCCGGGCAGTGGTAAAACCCGTGTGCTGACTCACCGCATCGCCTATCTCATTCAGAACATGGGCGTGTCGCCATACAATTTGATGGCGGTGACCTTCACCAACAAAGCCGCCAACGAAATGCGGACTCGTGTTGAAAAACTGCTCGCTGGCAGTCCGCGCGGCTTACAAATCGGGACATTTCATGCCATCTGTGCCCGTTTGCTGCGCCGCGAAGCCGATTATCTACCCTATGGCAGTGACTTCGTGATTTACGATACGGACGATCAAGAAGTGGTGGTATCACAGGCCGTCACCGCCGAAAATATCGACAGCAAAAAATTCAGCCCCCGCCGCATTCTCGGTGCAATTTCCAACGCCAAGAATGAACTGGTGAAACCGGAAGACTATCGCGGTATGGATTACTTTGGTGAAATTGTCGCGCGTGTCTATCCCCGTTATCAGCAAATGCTGCGCGATAACAACGCAATGGACTTCGACGATTTGCTGATGCAGATGGTTATCCTGATGCAAGCGAATGAAGAGGTTCGCAGCCGTTACCAGAGTCGCTTCGATTTTGTGCTGGTCGATGAATTCCAGGACACGAATACGGCACAATATACGCTGGTGCAGTTGTTTGGCGCGCCGCGTCAAAATATCTTCGTCGTGGGGGATGAAGATCAGGCCATTTATGCCTTTCGTGGGGCAGACTATCGCAATGTGATGCAGTTCCGTGCCGATTATCCCGATGCAGCGGTGGTGCTGCTGGAACAGAACTATCGCTCGACGCAAACAGTGCTGGATGTCGCCCGCGCGATTATCGACAAAAATGCCAATCGCACGCCCAAAGCCCTGTTCACCCAACGCGGTGATGGGGATAAGCTGACTGTGCGCGAATGTTATAACGAGCAGGCCGAAGCCCAGTTTATCACCGAGACCATCCTCGAATTGACCCGCGATGGCTTTCTGCACAGCGACATCGCCATCATGTATCGCACCAATGCCCAATCGCGCGTGCTAGAAGAAGGCTTCATCCACGAAGGCATCCCCTATAAGCTGGTGGGTGGAGTCGGATTCTATAAACGCCGTGAAGTGCGCGATTTGTTGTCTTACTTGCGCCTGATTCACAATCCCAACGATTCAGTCAGCTTTTCGCGGATAATCAACGTCCCTAAACGCGGACTTGGCAAGAAGTCGGTTGTCGATTTCCAAAAGTGGGTCGCTGACGAGGGTATCACCTATCACGATGCGTTTGATACGCTGGTCGCTGGTGGAAACAGTCCCCTCAGCGGTCGCAGCTTGAAATCATTTACTGAGTTCGCGCTGCTGATGCAACAGTGGCGGCAGCTTGCGCTGGAAAATGACCCGGTTGAATTGTTCGATGCCATTGTCAGCGATATTGGTTATTCGCTCTATCTGCATGACATCAGTGATACGCCCGAACAAGCCATTGACCGGAATGAAAATGTGCGTGAATTGCGCGGCCTGATGATTCAAACGAAGGAAGCGGGCATTCCGTTGGGCGAATTTCTGGCGGAACAGGCATTAGTGGCAGATGTTGATTCGCTGGATGAAAATGCCGATGCAGTCACGTTGATGACCTTACACGCCGCCAAAGGGCTGGAATATCCGGTCGTGTTCATTCCCGGTTTAGAAGAGGGGATGCTGCCCCACAGCCGGTCACTGGATGAATTGGACGGCATGGACGAAGAACGCCGCCTGATGTATGTCGGCATCACCCGCGCCGAAGACCGTCTGTATCTATCGTATGCCTTCCGCCGCATGACGTGGGGCACAAGCAGCACCAATATTCCTTCGCGCTTTTTGACAGATGTGCCTGTGCATCTGGTTGATTCAATGCCGCCAACCGTGTTGACCCGGCTTGACCGAGAGAGCTTCCGCCAGCAGATTACGTGGGAGCCATCGACGCGCAGCGCCAGCCGTCTCGCGCAGGATTTGCAAAGTGGCAGCGTCCAGCGTAATGAAAAAGTCCGCAGCAAGATTGTGCCATTTCCCGGCACTGAATCACAGGACGACACCCCACTGCGATTTACGCGCAACATGAAGGTGCGTCATGCAGTCTATGGCGATGGCATGGTCATCGACAGCAAACGGCAGGATCAAGATGAAGAGGTCACTGTCGTCTTTGCCAACAAAAAATATGGTATCAAGCGCCTGCTTGCGAGCTTCGCCAACATGACCATCCTCGAAGATTAGGCAATTCTCACAACGTATTTTGCCGATTCAGTAGACGGTTCGGACACGCAGCTTATATAATCGAATCATTAAAGCAATGTCCGTGTCAATATTGAAACGTTTAAGTTGTTCCTGTCGCACATTCAACAGGATAGCCTATGTATGATGTGAATTGGCAGCAAAAACAGGCACAGATGACCTTACACCGCCTGCGCCCACAACTCGATTCAATTGTGGCAGATGAACCGGATGCCGCATTATTCCACGAACGCCTGGAGACACACTTTGAGCGACTGCTGACACTGCTGCACAGTCTGTATGGCTTACGCGATGATTTTTCGCATCATGTACAGCAAATTATCGTCGCTGCCGCGCGCGCGTTTAAAGACCGTCCTGCCGATTTAAAAACCCTTGACCGCAAACGCGAAGCCGACCCACTCTGGTTTCAGTCGGAAATGACGGTTGGCGCGGTCTGTTATGTGGATTTGTTCGCCGGGACATTGCGTGGACTAAAGAAGCACATTCCCTATCTACAAGAACTCGGCATTACCTATTTGCACCTGATGCCACTGTTCAAGATGCCGAAACAGGAAAATGACGGTGGCTACGCGGTCAGCGACTATCGCACGGTTGACGCACGCCTGGGCAAAATGAAGGATTTGGTATCGCTGGCGCGCGAATTCCGTAAGCACAATATCAGTCTGGTATTGGATTTTGTATTCAATCACACATCGGATGAACATGAGTGGGCGAAAAAAGCGGCGGCAGGTGACCCGGAATATGCCAATTACTACTATCTGTTCGATGACCGGACGCTGCCTAACGCCTATTCCCATCATTTGCGCGAAATCTTCCCGGAGCAAGACCCTGGCTGCTTTACCTATCGTGCGGACATTCGCAAGTGGGTGTGGACGACCTTCCGTTCGTTTCAGTGGGATTTAAATTACAGCAATCCCGCTGTCTTCCGCGCGATGATGGAAGAAATGCTGTTTCTGGCTAATCAGGGTGTGGAGGTGCTGCGATTGGATGCAGTGGCCTTCGTCTGGAAGCAGATGGGCACATCCTGCGAAAATCTGCCCCAGGCACACACAATTATTCAGGCCTTTAACGCCCTCGTGCGAATGGTCGCGCCGGCGATGTTGTTCAAGTCAGAGGCGATTGTCCATCCGGCAGATGTCAGCGCCTATATCAACTGGGACGAATGCCCCATATCCTATAATCCAACGTTGATGGCGTTGTTGTGGGAATCCGTCGCGACTCGTGAGGTCAAGCTGCTGCGGAATTCGATGAGCCGCCGCTTTGAACTGCCATCCGACTGCGCGTGGGTGAATTATGTCCGTGTGCATGATGACATCGGCTGGACATTCGCGGATGAAGATGCCTCTGAGGTAGGGATTGATGGGTTTAATCACCGCCAATTCCTCAACCGATTTTACACCGGACAGTTCGGCGGCAGTTTCGCGCGTGGTCTCGCCTTTAACTATAACCCGACCAATCAGGACATGCGGATTAGTGGCACGGCGGCCTCGCTTGCCGGTATTGAGCAGGCGCTGGAATTGGGCGACGAGGGATTATTGGATGGCGCTATCCGGCGTTTGCTGCTGATTTATAGTGTGGCGATTAGCGCGGGTGGGATTCCGCTGCTTTATCTGGGTGATGAAATCGCCATGCTGAATGATTACCGCTACCGCGAGAATCCGGCTATCGCCAATGACAGCCGCTGGGCACATCGCCCGGTATTCGATTGGGACAAAGCCGCTAATCGCGAGGATGTGAACACGGTTGAGGGTGTGGTCTTTCAGGGGTTGCGCTATTTGTTGTTGACCCGCAAGCTGCATCCCGTCTTTGCCAATGGCAGTACGCTGTTTTTCGATACGCTCAATCCGCATGTGCTGGGTTACGTGCGTGGCAAGCAATTGCTGGTGCTGGCGAACTTTTCTGAGCAGGCGCAACCAGTCCGTCGGGCAGTGTTGATTGCCTATACACGTCTACCCGGTTCGACGCTTGACCTGGTGACGAATCAGATGGTGGATACCGCCAACGACCTCGTTTTAGAGCCGTATCAGTTCGTGTGGTTGCATTTTGGACATAATCGAAATGGGAAATTGTGATATGCCTATTCCATTTTGTGCATAACACGACTATAATGCCGCGCATCAGTACGCAAAACACTGGCGGCCTCACCCTGAGGCTGCCTTTTGTATG
>CAZTLI010000165.1:0-10385 GCA_964614375.1 uncultured Anaerolineaceae bacterium | reverse complement strand
TATCCATCCATGCTACCTTGTATCCAGCTTAATGAGTCCATTATACGACAAGATGTAAAAATTTTCGTGACCGTATCTCGTGAAATCTGCAAAATGAGTCAAACTGTAACATCGCCGTTCTGCCCGACAACCCGTACCCCCCGCTGTGGTCTTCGGGCACGTTGTGGTTCATCTTTTGAGCCAGCAGCCGGCGGCTATTTCATCACTTTTGTGCGCCGCAGCTCCGGCAGGGGCTGGTTAGAACTCGTGCTTCAACAGCCAGTTTTGGGCGCATTTTTGTGGGGCAAGTACAATAATCAGGATGTAAATGAGCGAATTTGTCCGTGTTGTGTCGATTTAGCGAGTCGCTATTCGTCATTATAGTGACATTGCATGACTGCGATGCCATTCATCCGACGATATGGGTCTATAAAAGGAGGCCACCATGCCCGGTAAAGGCACAAAAGACGATCCCTGGGTGTTACAGACACCACCGCTGACATCGGAATATACGCTGTACAAAGACGAAAGCAGCGACCCGCCGCGTCTGGTGTGTACGGTCGGCAAGACCGTCCTGTATTACGACCTGCGCTGTATCGACGACCTGCACGCGATGCTCAAGGCACATGGCGATTGGATGGAATTGGGCAGTTCCGATGAACAAAAACCCGCTAAAGACGATACCGTCGAAGCGTGGGGGCGCTCACCCGATAATCCCATCGGCGGTTGGTATGGTCTGAAGAAGGGGCTGCGCGGACGCTTTGGTATGTATATTCCGCCGCTGCTGGAAGAACTCGGTCTGGCGGAGGTCGAGCACAATAACCGTGGCAATCGAATGCGGGCGCTATAGGTTTGCGATTGGCTGCTGGCAAATAAGAATCATAGAGTCACCGATGAAGGGCAAAAGATTCAACGCAAAGGGCGCAGAGGCTAATGTTTAGCACCTCACTCACTGCTCATCACTGCCCTTACCTGGCACTCTATAAGGAGAGACGGATTATGCAATATGTGTTGTTGATTTATTCCGATGAAGACCTGATGGCGTCGCTGTCGGACGAGGAACGCGGGGCTTATTTTCAGGGTTATGGGGCGTTCGAGGGCGAGGTGCAGGAACGGGGCATCAAAACGGGTGGACAACCCTTGCAGCCCATCAGCACCTCAACGACCGTTCGCATCCGTGATGGCGAAATGTTGATTACCGACGGCCCATTCGCTGAGACGAAAGAGCAGCTTGCCGGATTTTATGTCCTTGAATGCAGCGACCTCGATGCAGCGATTGCGCTGGCGCGGAAAATGCCCGATGCACAATACGGCGCGATTGAGATTCGCCCGGTCTACACGAAACTGCCATCGTGACAATGGACTTGATGCAGCAGCGTATCGCACAGATTTTTCAAGCAGAAGCGGGTCGTGTGATTGCGCTGTTGTATGCCCATATACAAGATTTTGAACGGGTAGAAGACGCTGTACAGGATGCGTTTGTGCAGGCGCTGGAAACATGGATAGTCGATGGCATCCCGCGCAATCCCGGCGGTTGGATATGGGTCGTCGCGCGCCGAAAAGCGATTGACCGCCTGCGCCGTGACCAGACACTGGCACGCAAGACCACCATCCTGAAAACGCTGATGGATTTAGTACATGAGGACGCCCCGATGGATGTCGAGGAAATCCCGGACGAACGATTGAAGTTGATGTTTACGTGCTGCCATCCCGCGCTGGCGAAAGAGGCACAGGTCGCGCTGACATTGCAAACGTTGGGTGGATTGACGACACAGGAAATCGCCCACGCCTTTCTCGTCCCGCTGCCGACGATGGCCCAGCGATTGGTGCGCGCCAAACGCAAAATCCGTGACGCGGGCATTCCCTATCATGTGCCGTCGCTTGATGTGATTGGCGGACGGGTGGATGCGGTTTTGTCGGTGTTGTATCTGATTTTCAACGCGGGCTATACCGCCCCAACCGGCGATGCCCTGATTCGCACCGACCTGTGCGCCGAGGCCGAACGTCTGACGCGCATATTGATGACGTTGCTGGAAAAAGAAACGACGCTGACGCAAGAACCCGAAGTCCTGGGGTTGCTGGCGCTGATTTTGCTGCACGATTCGCGGTCTAGGGCGCGGGTGGATGCCGATGGCAATCTCGTGCCGCTGGAAGAGCAAAATCGGGCGTTGTGGAATCAGACCAAAATCGCCGAGGGAATCGCCCTGCTGGATCGGGCGCTGGCGCTGCGGCGGGCTGGCCCTTATCAGATTCAAGCGGCGATTAGTGCCCTGCACGCACAAGCGGCGGCGCCTGATGACACCGACTGGCGGCAAATCGCGGTGCTGTATGGGGTGCTGCTGCGGATGATTCCGTCGCCCGTCATCGCGTTGAATCGGGCTGTGGCTGTGGCGATGGCTGACGGCATTGAACGCGGGCTGGCATTGCTCGATGAGATGGCGCAGCAGGGCGAGCTAAACAATTACTATCTGTTCCATGCGGCACAGGCGGATTTATTCCGGCGCAGCGGTCAATGGGACGCGGCCTACAGCGCTTATGTCCGCGCGCTGGACCTGTGCCAGAACGCGACCGAACGCGCCTTTCTGCGGCGTCGGTTGGATGAGGTCGAACACGAGATGTAGTAGAAACCCCTCCGTCACGCTGTACGCGCCCCTCCCCCGTGGACACGGGAGGTTTTTGGAGGTCGCCACAGTCTACTTGTCGCGGCACACAATCTGACTGTGATGTGGAGAGGGAATTCCAGGAAATATCGTTCAACGCGATTAATCACCCGAATTTTAGACTCTATGGAGGAAAAAGATGTTAAGTTACCGTGCAACGACGACCATCAATGCACCACCGGAGACGGTCTGGAAGGTGTTGACCGATTCGCGCAGCTATACACAGTGGGATCCCGGCATGATCGAAATCAAAGGGACAATCGCGCCGGGAGAGCAGTTGACTATCCGCGCCAAAATCGCGCCCAACCGTGCCTTCACGCCGACAGTGACAGTCTTTGAGCCGAATCGCAAAATGGTATGGCGTTCGGGGATGCCGCTGGGACTGTTCAAAGGCGCGCGGACGTTCACGCTCACGCCCAAAGACGGCGGGACAGAATTCACCCTGCTCGAAGAATTCACTGGCCTGATGCTGCCCCTCATCGGACGGTCTATCCCCGATATGACGCAGACCTTCAACGACTTTGCCGCTGGCCTCAAAGCCTACGCCGAGAAGCAGTAATTCGTCATTTGTAAACAATCAGGAGGGGCGCGAGTCCCTCTTGATACGTTCGCAGCGATTGACAGCGCATGACAGGATTAGGGTAGCATTGAAGTAGACACATTAATGGAGCAGTGGATGAGCGATTACACCATTTCTATCCCCGATTCTCTATATGAAAAAGCGCAGCGAGTCACAGCAAAACGCCCGGTCTGTCGATGAGGTGATACGGACACGATTAGAGGATGCGTTTGATGACTCATGGCTCGACATTCCACCCGACGAACAGGCCGAACTGAAGGCGATGGCCTATCTGTCTGATGATGCGTTGTTTAATATGATGCGTGAACAGATGCAGCGTCCAGAGCAAGCGAGAATGTCCGTTCTGATGGACAAGAATACACAGGGAACTATAACGGAAGGTGAGTAACCTTGCATTGGCCTGTGCATCCTGCAATCTGAGCAAAGGCCGTGCGACGACTGCCCGCGACTCCGAAACCAGCGCCATTGTTCCGTTATTTAATCCAAGAACACAGGTATGGTCAGCCATTTCGAGTGGATACAGCATGGGACGATGCTGCGTGGTCTAACACCGGTTGCACGCGCAACGATTGGTCGCCTTCAAATGATGGGAAACATCAACTACGTGAAGTCGTAATAGTTCGTTAAATTCCATCTCGGCGACTAATGCAATCCAAAGATTAAATGCCCGCCAAAACAATTACCGTCTCCCCGTTCACTGTCCCCGTGCTGTCGTTTATAATCACCCCCTGCACACGATGACAGACACAGGACAGCCATGCACATCGGCATTCTTTCGCCCGACCTCAGCAACCATCACGGCGCGGCGCATTACAGCTATAACCTGCTGCTGGCGCTCCAGCGCGCGGGCGCGCAGCTGACGATTCTCGCCCCGCACACTTCACCGCGTCCGCCTGAACTGGTTGCGGACTATCGCCTGCCACAAATTACCCCCCGCGCACGGCTGCTCGTGCCGCGTTTGTTTGCTGCACGCGGGTCGATTGGGCGGCGACTGCGCCACTGCGACCTCATCCATGCCAGCGCCGAACACTATAGTTTGTTGGGGATGTGGATTGCGGGCGGGCGGCCTTTGTTCACCAATGTACACGGCACGTATGCCACCATCGACAGGCTGCATGGCTGGCCTTCCAACGCGCTCTATCGGCGGGCGATGCGCCGTTCGACACTGCTCTGCCTCAGCAGCTATACGGCACAGGTCGCGCGCGCGCATCTGAAGCTAGCGCCAGAACAGACTCCGGTGGTGCATCCCGGCATTGATGCAGCGCGCTTCGCCCATTTGCCGAACAATGTGCAAAAACAGGGGCCGACGGTGCTGGCGGCGGGCGGAGTCAAGACGCGCAAGGGCACGCTGGCGCTGGTGCGAGCGCTGGCTGTCGTGCGAGAGCAAATCCGCGATGTGCAGTGTGTGGTGCTCGGTTCGCTGACCGACGAGCCGGTGTATGTGCAGCAGGTGCGGCAGTTAATCGCGGAATTGCAGCTTGAAAATGTCGTTCATCTGCCCGGATTTGTCGATGCCGATGTGCTGTTGGGGTGGTATGCGGTGGCGGATGTCTTCGCGCTGCCATCGGTCAATGAGGGCGTGCATTTCGAGGGTTTTGGGCTGGTACACCTGGAGGCGAGCGCTGCCGGACTGCCTGTCATCGGGTCGCGGGGGTGCGGCGTCGAAGATGCGATAGACGACGGCGTGACCGGCCTGCTGATTGACCAGAGCGACATGGCGGTGTCACTCCCGCGGGCGATATTGACCATCCTCACGCAGCCAGACCGCGCGCGGCAGATGGGTGAAGCCGGACGCCAACGCGCCCAAGCCACCACATGGGACGCCACCGCAGGGCGCGTCATCGGTTTGTATGAAGCGGCGCTCAATGCGGGTCGCTAACGCGGTGATTTGGCAATCGTTATGCAAGAATCGCGGGCAGTGCTACAATAGGGGCTGTCTGCCTTGACACAGACCACCATACCTGTACTGGATGACCTATCAGGGAGCGAACCTTATGCCGAGGTGGAAATCGTTTGCCAGTTTTTTGCGAGACGCGGAACGTGCGGAAGATGATGAGGCGCGTCAGCAGCTTGTGAATGAATTATTGGCTGAACGACAGGATTGGCCCTGGGTTGAAAACAACCGGGCGACCTTCGTCTTCTCAAAAATGGGCACAAATCAGGCTGCCCTCAACCTCGACACGATCAATGCCGACCCACCCTTCGACCCGATGACCAACCTGCCCGGTACGACGCTGTGGTACGTCCAGCGCGACTTCAACACCGATGACCTGCTCGATTATATGCTGGCGATTAACGACCCGATGACGCCGTTAAAAACCGAGCGCGACATTATAGGCCGTGTCTCGCGTCACTGGCAGGTAGACCCGCGCAATCCCCTGCAAATGACCACCGCACAGATGAATGTGTCGGTCTTGAGGATGCCAGAGGCGCGTCCCTTCCCCGACTGGTCACAGATGGCGGATGTCCCACGCGGGCAGGTTGATGAACATCTCTTCAGCAGCGCGCAGATGAGATTCAGCAATCGCAAGGTGTGGGTCTATACGCCGCCCGGATATGCCACATCTGGCATGACGTATCCCATGCTGATTCTCATGGACGGACAATGGGGTGTGGGGCCGCTGCAAATTCCCTATATCGCCGACACACTCATCAAACATGGGCGTATGGAGCCGATCATCATCGTCATGAAACAAAGCGGCAGGCAAGAAGACCGCATCCGCGAATTTGTCAGCAACGACAAACACTACGCCACGCTCATGCTGGAAGTGCTGCCCTTCATTCAGACACAATACCGCGTCGATTCGACCAATCTCGGCGTTGGCGGCGTCGGTGTTGGCGCAATAGCCGCTGCTCATGCCGCATTGAAGAATCCAGCAGTCTTTTCCCATTTGATTATGCTGTCGCCGCCGTTGGGCAAAGGCATCGCGGAAAGCGAACTCGAAGCCTACAGCGAACGCTTCTCCACCGCCAAACTGCTGCCGAGACGGATATTCCAATCGGTGGGACGTTACGAAATTCGGGGGCGCTTCTATCGTCCGGCGATGGTGCTGCGCGAGGTGTTGCAACAACGCGCGGACAATGGCGATGTGGATTATGCGTTTGTCGAATTAGGCAGCGGGCACGGGTTGGTCGCCTTCCGCAGTATCTTCCCCGAAGCCCTGTCGCATACCTTCCCCGGTGAACAATTCGGGTAATATTGCTCTGGTGCAGTAACCTGAATATGGCGGCGCGCTAGCCGCCCATGATGGTGAAGGCGCTGTTAATCCAACCGCGCACACCGTGTCCCTGTACGAGAAACCAGCGTCGATCAGGACTGGCGGCAAACAGCGCATAGACCTCGCCGTTACGGGCTAATCCCACAATCGGATAGTCGCGTCCGGGACCAACACGAATGTTGACAATCCCGGCGTTGGCAATCGTCACCCTATCGCCCAGTGGCACGGTCTCGAAGGGTGCTGGCTGTGCTGTGGGGAGGGGCGCAGCGCCCGATGCGCGACTCGCCGATAATCCCCCCGGAATATGTGCCCAATCTGTGCCTTCGACCCCTTCCCTCTCGAACAAGGGGTCATTTCGCTGCGATAGGCGCACAGTGTCTGGCGCAATACCCGTATATGTCAGTGAATAGATTTCGCCGTCAGCATCCGGGCCAATGCTGAATTCCAGATCGCCCGTCGCTAGCAGATAGGCCGTGGTCAACACGGGACAGCGGCTGTTGTGTGCCAGTTCGATTGTGTCGGATGCCTGTTCCAACAGGTCGGCCTGTGTGATGCGGAAAGCAAAAAAGACCAGTGAATCGGCACGGCAATAAACATCAAACGTCGGATTGCCGGAGTCGTCTTCGGCGAGATAGAGGATGGCATAGGCATCGCCCTGATCGCGATTGAGGCGGTTATCGGGCGGCGCAGGCGCGGAAGCAGCACGATCTAATCCGCGCGGATGGGTAATCGGCAGCAGGTTGCAGGTGTGCGCGCCGGGAATGCGTGCGGGGTCGATGTTGATGACCGTATAGAGATGTTCACCGGATTCAATCATCTCAATCGGTTGAATACCGGTAAAGGTGGTGTCATAAAAGCGAATACTGAACGGACGTGACATGGGCACGGTCAAAATTTCGTCATCTATGCGATGGTCGCTCAGTTCGCGCTGCACAGACCCGGCAAACACATCTTCATAGGCGATGGCAGTTCCAGCGCCATCATAGAGCACGATGTAATAATAATCCTGTGTGCCATCGACACTGGGTTCATCGTCCACACTGCCATTATCGTTCACATCAATCTGGAACACCGGGTTGCTACAGTCCTCGTCGGATGACAGCGAATCGAAGTTGGCGATGTTAACAATGGGTTCGAGCGATTGGGCGGGTATCGCCGATAGCACAATCAGCAATAGGAAGAGTGTAAATCGAATCATCAACATCGCATTGGGTTGGGCTGGATTATTTTGAGGAATTGATCGCATGTGTTTACGTTCATCTTAACGTATTTGCAAAAAGTGGACAACTCCCCCATATTACCTGCGGACGGATTGAGCATCCACATGGTATGCTCTTGCCATACATACCGCAGGAGGATAATCCATGTCGATTGCAGCGAATGCCTTCAATTATGTGTGGAATAGTCGGATTGCATTTTTTGTGCTGGGCGCGCTTTCGATGCTGGCACTGCTCAGTCTGGCTTTATCGCTTGGTACAGCCGACGGTCAGGTGTTTGCATGGGTCTCGGATTTTTCGCAAAATTTCAGTACAGAGATGATTGGCGCGGTATTGACGTTCGGCTTATTTGGCCTGGCTGACCGCACCCGGTTGACACAGACCTATAAACAAACGCTGCTGCGGAATGCGCGCAGTGAGGTGAACGCCGTCGCCTTGCAAGCGATTGAAGAACTGCGCGAACACGACTGGCTGGCGGGGCGCAATGGCTTGTTAAAAGGCGCGCTGCTGCAAAATGCCAATCTGCAAGATGCGAATTTGCTGCGGGCGAATCTGCACAATGCGACCCTGCGTTATACCAATCTGATGGGCGCGCGCCTGGAATTGGCTGAATTGGTCGGCGCAAATTTAGAAGGCGCGAACCTGCAAGGGGCGAATGTCTGGCGGGCCAATTTGCAACGCGCCAAATTGTGGCATACCGATTTTCAGGGCGCGAATCTGGAAAATGCCAATCTGCAAGATGCGAATCTATGGCACGCCAATTTTCAGGGCGCCAATTTGCGGCGGGTCAACCTGCGCGGGGCGAAATTGCGCGATATGCTGTTTGATACCTATACCATCTTGCCCGATGCCCATCATATCAATACCGACGAAGACGGCAGGCCGATCTATGACAAATATTGGACGCCCGATACCGACATGACACACTATACCCATCCTGACTATCATCAGGCCGATATGCACGATGCGTAACCGACAATCGTGCCGGGTCGCAAGTGCCAGCTAAAAACAGTGATGCGTGATGCGCTTCCTTCTGCATTGCGCTGTATGGCGTTACGACAAGCTGCCGCAGTTACTGCCGAGACCATGCGGGGGCGCGGTCTTCGGCGCGGTGGTCGGTGAGGCGTAAATAGCTGCCTGCGTCCATATCGTAGATGTAGATGTCGCGATTGCCCCGCAGATAGGTATCGAACGCGATGTGGCGTCCATCGGGCGACCAGGTCGGAAATCCCACAGACGTGGGATAATCGGTCAGGCGCTGTGTCGTCATCGTCTGAAAGTCATAGACGTAAATTTCGGCGTTGCCATCCTGATTCGACACATAGGCCATACGCGTGCCGTCGGGTGACCACACAGGCGACGTATCGACACCGGGATGGCTGGTCAAGCGTGTCGTGGTGCTGTCGTAGACATTGTAAATGTAGATGTCGCGATTGCCATCGTAATTGGCGGAAAAGGCCATCATACGTCCATCGGGCGACCATGCCGGGAAACTGTTGGTGGCGGCGAGGTCGATGACACGATGGGTCGAATTATCATGCAAATCAATCACATAAATGGCGTTGTAGCGATTACGATTGGAGACAAAGGCGATGTGGCGTCCATCGGGCGACCAACTGGGGAACAAATCCCAACCGCCATCGCGCGTCAGCATCGTGATGTGGCTCGTAATCGTATCGACAATGTAGATGTTCCAATCGCCTTCACGCGAGGACATGAACGCAATCGAACGTCCGTCCGGTGACCACGAGGGTGAACGATCATCGCCACTGCTATAGGTGACGCGACGGGTAAAATGATGATCAATATCGAGGATATAGATTTCGCGGTTGCTATCGCGGTACGACTCAAACGCCATGACGCCGCTGCTGGGGCCAAACCAACCCCACAATAGGCCAATGGCAATGACGACGCCATTAACACAAAACGCGGCTAATCCCAACCGGAGGATTATTCGCATCGTGTATCCCTCACACTATACAACTGTCCCCGTTGCTTCGTTACAATACATCGTCCTCAGTGGCGCGAGTGTACCCCAAAGTGCCGCCTGTGCCCAAACATTTCCCGCTTTACGCTTTTTGCCCCTTTACTCTTGAATACGCATTTACTATTGCTCCACAGGCGGCTTGAGGTTTTCGCGCAGGGCTTGTCTCTGTGCCATTGGCATGAACAGACCTGTTATGCAATCGCATGTTTATTAAGTTTACTTTAATTTTGTTTGTAATAGTTTCGTAGTATGTCGGGTTACAGAAAAGTAACGTAAATCATTTGCAAATTTCTTTTTAAAAATGTTACAATAATCGCGCTTCAGGGGTTCGCCACCTGATTCTCGCCACCGCCCGCACGTTGACTGTATTTGGGGCATTGTAGTGTCATCATGGGGTTAGAATTAATAGTCGAAAAATCATTTATTCCGCTGGTTCAGAATCTCGTTTTCTTAATTTCTTTGGTTGCAATCTACAGTCTAGGCCAACGTTACCTTCACAACCTCCACCCCGTGTACCAGCAGTTGCTATTTGGCGGCATTTTTGGCGTGATTGCGACAATAGGCATCCTATCGCCTATCAGCATTAAAGAGGGTATAGTCATCGACCCGCGCGCCATCATTGTACTGGCGACCGGCTTATTCATTGGCACAACGGCGGCAGTCATCACCGCCGGCATTGCGACTGTCGCCCGCTTAATGGTGGGCGGTATTGGCGTTATCGCAGGCGTCGGGGTGATTCTCATT
>CAZTLI010000164.1:0-10423 GCA_964614375.1 uncultured Anaerolineaceae bacterium | reverse complement strand
CAGCGAGTTTCACCTGCTTTTGCAATCCCTAACTGATTTCTCGGATAGATACTTAATGTGTCATTGTGTGTCGCCAAGTATAAGAACCCGGTCTGTGCCTGTCAAACAGGTCATAAACCAATCAATGGATTTTGACGACCTGTGCCCCATCCTTATTGACTCTTGAAGTGTGTGTAATTCCGCCAATTTTGGCATCATCATAGAGCATTTGCAGGGCCGTCGCTGTACGCCGGGCAGCAGCGCCGTCATCACAAACTGCCGCCAGAGTCGGCCCCGCCCCACTGATAACCAGCCCATACGCGCCCTCACGTTTGGAGACGAAACGCGCCTCTTGTAGCAGTGGCATCAGATGCGCGCGTGCGGGTTCGACCACACCATCGCCTTCCATCGCTTCTGCCAATGTTGCAATGTCGCCACGATACAGCGCATCAATCAAAACCGCGACATGCCCGGTTTGCGCGACCATCTGCTTCAGTGGGACCGATTGCGGCAGAACTGCCCGTGCTTCTGCCGTCGGAACAGCGACATTGGGCGTCACCAATGCAAGATACAGATTATCGGGTACAGGGAGATTGCGAATATCATTTGCGGATGTGCCCGTAATGAGTGTGATACCCCCAAACAAGCATGGCCCCACATTATCAGCATGATAGCCACTAACAGCCGCTTCCGCTTCCAGCGTCGCGGACAGCACTTCGGCTTTACTGAGCGGGTTGCCGAGCAAGGCATTGACTGCGACTGCTGCTGCAACCGCACTGGACGAACTGCTGCCGAGTCCACTGGCGAGGGGGAGACCTTTTTTTAAATGAATACCCACGCCACGATTTGCTTTGACAAGTTTCAATACAGCATTTGCCGCAATTGCTGCGGTATTTTTCCCTGATTCACGCGGCAGCGCGCCACCATCGCCTTCAATATCGAGAATAGTCACGCCGGGTGTATCGTGCCATGTGGTAATAACGGTATCACCCAGACCTTCTAGCGCCAATCCAAGAATATCGAAACCAACACCGAGATTCGCCATGGTCGCGGGCGCAAACGCTTCGGCTGAAGTGGCTTCGGCACTGGTTTTTGGTGTCAAAGGTGTTATCCTTTACAGTGTGAATTCCTGCACAAAATCAGGAGAAATTGGGCATGACCAGCATACTACAATGTATGGATTGCAATCAGCAATACCCAATCAAAACAATCATCTATAACTGCGAAAACTGCGGCGGCTTGCTTGATGTACAGCATGACATTTCCGTGTTGAAGTCTGCCGTTACAACCAGCACCTTTGCTCAACGACTGACTCACCTTGACCATCCCTATAACAGCGGAGTCTGGCGCTACAAAGAACTCATCAACCCGATATTAGATGACGACGAAATTGTCAGTTTCCCCGAAGGCAACACGAATCTCTACAACTTGCCGCGTCTAGCGGCATGGGTCGGCGTGGACACGCTGTACCTCAAGCATGAAGGTGAAAATCCGACGGGTTCATTTAAAGACAGAGGGATGACCAGTGGAGTTTCTCAGGCACGGGCTTTGGGCATGACCAGAGTCGCCTGTGCCTCTACTGGAAATACATCATCGTCATTAGCGGCCTATGCGGCGCGCGCGGGTATGGAAGGCATTATCTTCTTCCAGAATAAACAGATTGCGCTCGGAAAACTGGCACAGGGTATTGCGTATGGTGCAACCGCCATACAAATCAACGCCGATTTTGACCGCAATCTTGAACTGGTGCGCGAAGTCTCGGAAGAATTGAATATCTATGTGCTCAACTCCGTGAATCCATTCCGATTAGAAGGTCAAAAGTCCATCATGATTGAGGCAATGCAGCAGTTGGGTTGGCAAGTGCCCGATTGGATTGTGTGCCCCGGCGGAAATCTGGGCAATAGCTCCGCGTTTGGTAAAGCGCTCAAAGAAATGTACGAGATTGGTTTGATTGAACGTCTCCCGCGCGTGGCGATTATTCAGGCGCACGGCGCGAATCCGCTTTATCGCAGCTTTCTACGTGACTTTGACCAGCTAGAACCTGTTCATGCCGAAACCATCGCCACGGCTATTAAAATTGGCAATCCCGTGAACTATCCCAAAGCGGCGCGCACTATCAAGTGGACAGATGGCGTCGTGGAAGAAGTCACCGATCAAGAGATTATGGATGCCAAAGCGATGATTGACCGTCAGGGAATCGGCTGTGAACCGGCGTCGGCCTGTTCGCTGGCGGGCACACGTAAGCTGGTTGAAAAAGGTATCATCAGGCGTGGCGATACGGTGCTTGGCATTCTTACCGGGCATATCCTCAAAGACCCCGGCGCGACGATTGCCTATCACAATAACGAATTGGACGATGTGACAGCGACCTACCCCAATAAGCTGCATCAAGCTGAACCGTCTATCGAAGAAATCACGCGCATCCTTACTATTGAACCCGAGCCTGTCCTGTCATGATTGATTTGCTGCGAATTCCCGGTGTGAAGCCAGAAATGCTTTTGCCGGAGTTCTGGTTGAGTCATTTTCCAGAACCCGATACGCCTTTGCTGTCGCTTGACGAAATCGAAGCATTTAATCGGCAGGTCTATGCAAAGCTCGATTTACCTCACGTAAATACTGTCCCTGAGCAATTATCGACTGAAGATGTATTCGCTCACATTGACCACTATGAACAGCCGACATCTCCGCGCTATCATGCTGATGGCAGTTTAGTGGATACACAGTATTTTGAGCAGATTATTGACAACGCAAGGCCGGATATGTCGGGAAATGTCGATGTCCAATATGGATTAACTGTGCGGTCAACGCGACTACGCGCCTTCCCCAGTGATGATTTGGTTACGAGCGCGCGATTTGAAATAAAGACTGATGCCTTTCAGGAAACGACGCTGGATGTGGGAACACCAGTAGCAAAGTTGGCTGTTAGCCGTGACGAGCAGTGGGGCTTCTGTATCACACCCATGTATATGGGCTGGCTTCGACTTGAGGATGCTGCGTTTGGTGGACGGGATATTGTTCTTGACTATACGCAATCAGAAAGTTGGGTCATTTGTCGAGTTTCGCGCGGATTAGTAGGTCTTGAACGGGGCGGCGGTATCACCCCTCAGATGAGCACCCGTCTGCCATTGATTGAAGAAACCGATTCGCTCTATCGCGTTCGCATTCCTCAAAAAGATAGTGTCGGCGCGTTGTGCTTCGTCGCTGGTTATATTCCAAAAGCGGATAAACACTTTCAATATGGCTACAGTCCGTTCAGCGTGCGAAACCTGCTCGAATCGGCGTTCTCCATGCTCGGTGAACGGTACGCATGGGGCGGGTCACGTTTGGGCATATTCGGACGCGATTGTTCTCGCTTCGTGCAGGATTGTTATGCGTTGTGTGGCCTACATCTGCCGCGCAACAGCAGCCAGCAAGGAAGAATCGGGCAGACTATCCTTACGTTTTCACCTGAATCGTCAACCGAAACACGTAAAACACAGATCATCGAAACAGCCACACCGGGAGACCTCATGTTCTTGCCGGGTCATGTTGTGATGTATATCGGGTACATGGATCGTGAACCGTATGCTATCCACGCACGCGGTGGCGAGTATATGCGCGTGCTCGTGTCTACACTCGATTTAGGCAATATGCTTACCCGGATGACACACATCGTCACTGTCCATTGAGAGTTGACTATGCACATTGGTGTTGAACCCCTCAAGCTGCAACTCGAATCGCCTTTCAAGATTTCGTATGGCGCGACCACCCATCGCGAAAACATCCTGATTCACATAGACGACGGGACACACACGGGCATCGGTGAAGCGGCTGTCGTCCCCTACTACGGCGAATCAACCGGGCGTGTTTTGGACTATTTTAATCATCCCGAGTTGCAGTCGGCGTTGAATAATCACGCAGGATGGCTGGAAGATACACTCAATCACCTGCCAGACAATGAGTCATCGTCGGCCCGCGCTGCTGTTGACATTGCACTGCATGACCTGTGGGGCAAGCAGCTTGGTCAACCGTTGTATCGACTGTGGGGATTGAATCCGGCGCGCAGTCCAGTCACGTCGTTCACCGTGGCGATGGCAGATGATCCAGCGGATTATCGCGCTCGACTTCGTGCTGCTGCGAAGTATCCACTGATTAAGCTCAAATTGGGCAGCGGCTCTATTGACGCCGATTTGACGTATGTGCAAACAGCGCGCGAACAACTACCCAACGCGGGGCTATGCGTCGATGCCAATGGCGGATGGTCAGCGGCGGATGCGCTGTCTCTGATACCGCGTCTGGCTGAATTTGATGTGTTGTTTGTCGAGCAGCCTGTCGCTAAAGCGGATATGGCTGGTTGGGAAACGCTGCGTCAGAAGTTACCCGCCAACCTGCCACCCTTGATCGCTGATGAATCCGTACAGGGTGTAGAGAGCGTGCCGGCACTGGTCGGATTGGTAGATGGCATTAACATCAAACTCGCAAAATGCGGCGGATTACGCCCTGCCCGCCAGATGATTGCCCTCGCGCGTGCCTATGGCATGAAAGTGATGATTGGCTGCATGGTCGAAAGCTCTGTCGCGCTGACTGCCGCTGCCCATCTTGCCCCCCTGGTCGATTATGCCGACCTTGATAGCATCCTCCTGATCACCAACGACCCGTATCGTGGCGTCACCATTGATAATGGACGATTAACGCTGCCCGACACGCCCGGACTTGGCGTTATCCCCAAATAGAAAAGAGACACAACCCGCGCCGTGTCTCCCTTCTGTCTACCCCTAACGAGGAAGGGCACTACTGCCGGAAACGCAGTTCCCAAACATCACGCAAACTGTGACCATATCGCGGATGAAGCGCGCCCAGGGCCTGTTCTAAATCGTTCAAAATATCGTCAGTGTCTTCAATGCCGATGGCAAAACGCACCAGATTGTCTTTAATCCCCAACGCCAGTCGCTCTTCCGTAGATTGTTCGTAATAGCTCATGAGAGCAGGTTGTTCGATGAGACTCTCGACACCACCCAGACTCGGTGCAATATAAGGAATGCGTAAACGGTCAATGAAGTTGCTCGTCGTGTGTAAATCACCTGCCACCTCAAAGCTGACGACCCCGCCAAAATCGGTCATCTGTTCAGCGGCAACCGTGTGGTCAGGATGCGACTGCAAACCGGGATACCACACCCGTTCAATCGCCGGATGTGATTCGAGGAATTCCGCCACTGCCTGCGCGCTGCGATTTTGCTGCTGTACGCGCACGCCCAACGTCTTGATGCCTCTATCAAGCAAATAAGCATTTTGCGGGTCAACCACCCCACCCAGCACACCGCGCGCATCTTTCAAGGCCTTAATCCGGTCGCCGCGACCGATAATCACGCCCGCCAACAAATCATTGTGACCGGATAGATATTTCGTCGCACTGTGCAGAACAAAGTCAATCCCCCATTCCAGTGGACGTTGATTGACCGGTGTCGCGAAGGTACTGTCAATCAGTGTGCGAACGCGATACTTACGCCCCAGGTCGGCGATTCGCGCTAAATCAGCAATTCTCAGATACGGATTAGTCGGACTTTCGGAAATGATAAACCGGGTTTTCTTGGGGATAATCGCCGCTTCGAGCGCGGCATAATCGCCCATTGGCACCACACTCGTCTCAATACCGAGGCGTTTAAGAAAAGTCAGGCAGAATTGGCGTGTGCGACGATAGCAATCATCAGTCATGACAATGTGCGACTCCGCAGGCAGCACCGTCAGCAGCAGCGAAGTCACCGCCGACATCCCCGACGCATACAGCACCGCGTCATCACCGCTATCGAGCGCCGCTAGCTTTTTCTCAACCGCTGCAACAGTGGGATTGCCATAACGCCCATATTCACCCCGGTCAACGCCATCGCCCCACGTTTTGCGCTCCATAAAATCAACAAGTTCCTGCGTGTCGCTGAAGGTGTAGGTTGCGGTCTGCACAATCGGCGTGGTGAGCGAATTGAACGCCTTGCGCCGTTCTACGCCACCGTGTACCGCGCGCGTGCTACACCCCGATTTTTCATCTTTGGTATCTGTAACCTGCTGATAATTGCTCACTGCCACCATGTTTGTCTCCTCGCTAGACAAAATTAAAAGCCCGAACGGATTTTAGTCATCTTTCCAGTTCGGGCTTGTCGTTTACAAAACAAAAAGACTTTGGCATGTTACAAAGTCTTCGAGTTCCTGCCCTATCCTATAGGGCTATCCCTCATCGTCCAGAAAATTTCTGCCGGAATTAGCACCGTCCCACCTGGGGGTTGCTGCGGTTTCATAGGGCCGTTCCCTCCACCGCTCTGGATAAGAGACTAGATGTATGAAGTTGTTAATTTGGCATCTCAACCAGAAAAACTATAACAGGTTTCCGAGGTCGATGCAAGCACCAAAATAGCGAGTATTTCGCACAAATAGCACAGCGAGGTGTGCTCATCAGATGTCCAGAATCTCCTGATAAGCCGGAAGAAACAGGCACTATTGCAGCATCTATCGCGCCGCTTATTGCGCCGCTTATTGCGCCGCTTCCTCATGTAATCTACGCATCTTCCTACATTTGCTCCAGATAGGCATCAGTCGCTTTTATCAGTGTTGCATAAATCGAGTCCAGCCATTCCAGATGTTCGGGTTTCATCAGGCACGCGCGCAGCATCTGCACACTGTCACTATCCCATTCAACATCTGTCCACCATTGTTCAAGCAGCGTGCGCGGTTGGGTCGTCAACGCCATGTGTAACCCAAGTTCCGCACCTTTATTGAATATCGCCCGTGACAACGCGGAAATTTCGCTAGCAGATTGACCTCGCGGTGACCAGATAATGATGTCCAGCTCCGGCTCAAACACGGTCAAGAAACGGTCATCCACCTGTAGACGCGAATGGAATTCAACAGCCGCCGCTCGACCTGACTGCAACATCGCCGCGAATTCGCCACCCCGTTCAAGCGGGAACATTTGCTGCGTCGTCCACAAGCCCACCGCCGAAGACCCTGCGCGCGAACATTCGAGGCTGATTTCGCCGAGATGCAATTCGTCTGAACTGAAGTAGGTATATGGTGAATCATGTTTATAGAAGCGCCCTACCGACGGGTCTTTGAACAACACACAGCCACAGCCATAGGGTTGAAGTCCATGTTTGTGCGGGTCAATGACGATTGAATCGGCGCGTGTTATCGCAGCATAGGCGCGCCGCGCAGATGTTGCCAGATTCTCAACCAGCGTGAAATACCCGCCATAGGCCGAATCGACATGAATGCGAAATCCATATCTATCTTGCAAGGTCAATAAGTCAGGCAGCGGATCAACTGAACCTGTCGCCGTGGTCCCCAATGTTACCACGACTGTGCCAATGTCATCAGATTGCAGACTCTGTTCAAGGGCCGTCAAATTCATCCGGGCGTATTTGTCTGTTGGAATACTGACAAAGGGAATTTTGAGCACGTCAGAGATACGTGAATGGGTATAATGTGCCTGTGCCGATGCCGCGATTTTCTTGTCTGGATGCAGTCTCCCCGCGACCCATAACGCTTCCATATTCGCGACGGTGCCGCCACTGGTCAAATGTCCCAGATGCACGTCCCAACCGAACATCGCCGCAATCTGGGCGACGGCCTCTTTTTCCATTGGCGAACTCGCGCGACTGCCATCCAGCGCATGATTGTTGGGATTAATCCACATCGAGAGTATATAGGCGATACGTGCGACAGGGTGCGGCGGCTTCAGCATTTGCCCGATGTAAAACGGATGATGATATGGATAGTTATCCTGCATTTTTTCAGCAGCATCTAAGACCACCTCGCGCAGGCGTCCCATATCAACTTGTGTATCAAAATCGGGTAAATTCGTAAAACCCCGTTCGAGCGTCTCTACCGCTTCCCGCAAAATCTCCAGACTGTGTTTTTCCAGCATTGTGCGCCTCAATCATGATTGCCATTCTCGGCCTATGCTATCCTACGCGCATCAATCTGCCCACCATATCGCATAGCAATCGTCTGATTAGCACCAGCATATCGTCATTGACAGGCGATGCTTATATCGTATAATTGCGATAAAGAGGGGTAGGGAAAGGAGCTATTGTGCTCACAACAAACGAAGCGCGTCTTGCCGCCATGATGAAGGCGCTTGGCAATCCCACCCGCATGTCGATCATTCAGTATCTGCGCGAGAAACCCTCTGCGATAACCAACGACATTGTAAACGCGACAGCAATGGCACAATCGACCACATCGCAGCATCTCAAAGTCTTGCGAGAGGCTGGACTGGTCATCGCCAGTGCAGATGGCCCCGCCACCCGTTACCAGTTGAATACAACCAACCTCGCATGGTTTCATAAACAACAGGAAAGGCATACATTGATGAACGCAAGATTTAAGATTGAGGGTGGAATCCCCCTGCATGGTGAAATTGTCGCACAGCGTTCCAAGAATGCCGTGCTGCCAATGATTGCCGCTGCGCTTATTCCCGAAAAGGGCGAAACAGTTTTACACGATGTCCCCACAATTGCCGATGTCGAACTCGCCTTGGAATTGGCGCGGTTGGTCGGCGCGAAGGTCGAACACCGCCGTGACGACCATGTTGTGGTGATTGATGCCAGTGCGGTGAATACCGGCAAACTTGATGCCGAATTGACGCAAAAAATGCGCGGTTCGGTTCTCTTTCTAGGGCCATTACTAACGCGCATGGGCTATGTGGAACTCCCCGGCAGTGGTGGGTGTGACATCGGCACGCGCAAAATCGACTTTCATCATCGTGGATTTGCCCGCCTCGGGGCGAAAGTGAACTACCGTGAAGACGGCACAACCATCATTGAACTCGATAAACCTCGTCTGACAGGTAATTTTCTCTATCTCGACATCCCCAGTCACACCGGCACAGAAAATCTGATGATGGGTGCGGCGCTCGCAGATGGCGAAACGATTATTGAGAATGCGTCGGTTGAACCCGAAGTCATTGACTTTGCCCACTTCCTGACCAAAATGGGCGCGAAAATCGACGGTGTAGGGACATCGACGCTCGCCATTCGCGGCGTCAATACACTGCATGGTGTTGGTCACCGACCTATTCCAGACCGCCTTGTCATTGGCGCGTTGATGTGTGCGACGGCCATCACCGGCGGCAATATTACTATCCGCGAGACAAACCCCGCACATCTACGACTGGTCACAGCGAAGCTGGAGCAAATGGGTGTGCGGTTTATGTTTGACAGTGACGGCGAGACCATCCACCTCCGGCGCGACCCGTCCACAAAAATTTCGCCCATCAATATCACAACCCATCCCTATCCCGGATTCCCGACGGACCTCCAACCGACAATCGCGGCACTCGCCACAATCGCTGAAGGCACGAGCTATGTCCGTGAGAAGATATTCGAAAATCGCTACGACTTTGTAGACGGTTTGCTGCAAATGGGCGCAGACATCCTCATATCACGCGGCGATGTCTGTATCATTGAAGGCGTTAAGGCGCTCAAACCCGCACACATTACGGCGCCCAGTATTCGTGCTGGCGCAGCCCTGTTGATAGCCAGCCTCGGTGCAGAAGGTGAAACGACCATCGACAACATCTATCAGATTGATCGTGGTCACGAACGAATCGAAGCGCAGCTCGCGCAACTCGGCGGCAGAGTCGCGCGGATCGAACCCATCAGCGTGCCCATCTAGCAAATCGAGCATCTCAAGTGTATAGGGTTGACCCGTGTCAGCCCTTTCTTGTTTTTCAGACAAACGATTAAACATATCTTCTAAAAATGGGTATACTTATTAGGTAGGGAGTGGGCGAGGCAACAGTAAGGAATTATCAGTGAAACTCAAAATTATGCTGATGAGCGGATTGTTAGACGGCGAACTGCTGGAATTTAGTGCAGAAGATGGGCACGGCAGTCAAACAGCGGGTCGCTGGACAATCCACATTGGCAGGCATGATAGCAATGACTTTGTTTTGCAAAACGATACATTCGTCTCTCGCAATCATGCGCGCCTGCACTGGCATCAAGAACGCTGGTGGCTAGAAGATCGTGACAGCACCAATGGGACATTTACTGAAAATGCAACATCGTTTTTTGAAGATACGCGCGTTAAAGGCATCGTCCCTATCGACACCGATCGGTTGTTTCGTATTGGACGCACCTGGATGCGTATACACCCGGTAGACCAGTCATGAATGGCATCGAACTCAAAGACGTACTGATTACTGCGCGCCAAGAATCATCGCGGATGCGCCATCGTTATCTGGGTGCTGAACACCTCTTTATTGCGCTGCTGACCATAAATGGCGGTTTGACGACAGTATTGCTCGAAGAACAGGGATTTAAGCCGGAGTATTTGATTGATGCGGTGCGCCGGAAAATTGGTAAAGGCAGTCGGCATCGTTTATGGGCCGGCATCCCGAATACGCCGCGTACAGATGTTATTTTGAGCATTGCCCGCGACCTCACGCTCGATGAAGGGCGCAGCGAAATTCGTG
>CAZTLI010000163.1:0-10532 GCA_964614375.1 uncultured Anaerolineaceae bacterium | reverse complement strand
GACATCACGCGCGTACCAACACGGATTGAAGAACTGGAAGGCGCGACACATTACTTATACAGTCAACATGCCCAGTGGCGCTATGAAGATGCCGGGATAGATTGGACGCAGAATCAGATCGTGGCGGGGTTGGGTCGTGTGGATCTGTTCCAACCCCGCGCGACACACGATGATGGCAACTTCTTCTATGAAAATTATGAATTGAACATCGGCTATCGAATGATTTCTCCCAACGACCTCAATATCAGCAATCGCACTGAGGCGGATGTTCTGTTAGGCGACTCGATTCGCTACATCGGCAGCAACGTCCACTATAATCTGTTTATTGACCGTGAACGCATACTCATAGAATTCTTCTGGCAGGTTATCGCGCCAATAGACGACGATTATATGGTGTATATCCATCTTGTAGACGAGGCGGGGACAGTGTTTGCAAGTTGGGATGGGCCAGTCGATGTCGTGACTCGACACGGCATGAACTACTACTATACGACACAGGTATGGGAGCCGGGTGAAATTGTCATAGATCGTCGATTTTTGCAGCTTGATGACCCGGACAGCGTGCCTGATGGGAACAATTATCGCATTGTGGTGGGGATGTATCGTTTATCAGATGATGAACGACTACTTGTATCAGTAGATGGCGCAGCGGCAGGCGACAGTATCATGCTGGAAACGGTGTTTTCAAAACGTTAGTTCACTAGCGCAATACCAGCAGCGCATCTGAAAAAACACGCAAGGTCTCAGGTGCATTAAACTGAGACCAAATAGCTGTCCATTGCGCCAATAATTCAATTTCGCGGCGATCAAGGTAGGCGAAAAAGGCATCCCGCGCTTCGATTTGCGGCTTCTTGAGTTTGCTGAGATTTTCAAGGTAATACCGCGCCATCACAATATCTTGCAACGTCCCCAGATGATCTTGAATGACCTTGAGGACATCAACAAATCGGTCAATAGATGGGCCCAAAACATCGCTAAATAACTCTGTCGCATAGCGTAATCGTTTAAAACGAATCCGTAAGCGGTGCAATGTTTCTGCGTCAGGGTTGTCAATCACATCAAATGCGCGGACTGCCGCGAGATACCGATGCAGTAACACAGGCACAACATGCCGGACTTGATACGGCGTTGTATCTTCGGCGGCTGGCGTTGTCCCCATATCGGGTGTACGTAAGAAGCGGGTAAAAGACTTCACGAACTGACGATAGGCTTTGCTGTCCAACCATTCCACTAACGCGACACGGGCTTTGAGGCGCTCTTTATCCAAGCGGTCAATCAAAGGATTTTCGGCACTTTCACCATAATTCCCATTGTTTCCCATCAAGGGCTGCCGCACGATAGCTTGCAGAATCACATCTATATCACGCACATCGCCTAACAAGGAAGCCGTTTGCTTGAGCGCGGATGTATAGCTGGTAACGATGCTTGCCGTATAATAAGGTTTTAATAGGCGAAAGGCGCTTCGCATCCGGCGGGTGGCTACACGCATCTGATGAATATCTTCAATATCATGATCATAGCGACTGCCTTCTTCATGTTCCAGCATGTGGATACAATGAGCGACCATCGCCTTGCGACCTGCTTCTGCAACCGAATCCATCAATGCAATTGGTTGAATGCACGCTGTCAGCTTGCTTATCCGCTTTTCATGAAGCATGAGACGCCTCAATTTGTTAAGGATGTTTAATCTGCCCATGACAATTATGCTACAAAGCAACTGATTTTCAAGCACGCCACACCATGTTTAATATAATTAAATTCGTAATATTTCAGGGAGCAATTGATGACTCAGCACGAAATACTCAATCTACTAAGCGAATTGATTAAATGTCACTCACCTTCGGGTGATGAACAGGAAATTGAAATCCCTATCTGGCGCGAGTTCGAGGCGACGGGCGCGAAAGTGTGGCAGGATGCCAGCACCAATCTCTATGCCCAGCTCCCCGGCACAGGTGTAAAGGTCATGGTCTGCGCGCACAAAGATGAAATTGGTATGGTCCTTACTGAAGTCCGACCCGACGGCAGGCTGAGTGTGCAGAATGTGGGCGGGTCCTATCCCTGGAAATATGGCGAAGGGCCTGTCGATATACTGGGGGATGATGGGCAAGTCGTGCGGGCAGTGCTGTCAGTCGGTTCAGTCCACACGCAAACGGGGCCAGTTGCTGAACTGGTGAACAAAAAACCCCTCAAATGGGAACACATCAGCCTGTTCACCGGCCTCACACCCGACCAATTAGCGGCAAAAGGTGTGCATATCGGCAGTCGGGCAGTTGTTGCGAAAGAACGCAAACAAATTCAGCATTTAGGTGATTATGTGGCATCGTTCGCGTTGGATGATCGCATGGGACTGGTGAGTATGATTCTGGCAGCGCGTGAACTGGCGCTGGAAAGCCTGCCGCTCGACCTGTATTTTGTGGCCACAACCAGCGAAGAGGTCGGGTTGATTGGCGCGGCACGGGCAGCACAACGCCTGCAACCCGATATTTGCATCGCGCTGGATACATCACCTGTCGCGCATGGCACGCCGCTGGTGGTCGATGCGCGTCCGGTCATCTGGTACAAAGAAGCTGTCTATCACAATAAGACCGATTGTGATCTTTTACTCAAAATCGCGAATGAACTCGGTTTTGGCGCGCAACCCGTCATTTACAACGGCGCGTCATCTGATGCAGCAGTCATCAAACGCAGCGGCTTAGCCGGGCGCACAGCGGCTTTTGGTTTCGCGCGCGATAATTCTCACGGCTTTGAAATTGCCCATGTCAACGCCATCCCAAACGTCACGCGCTTGCTGGTGGAATACCTCAAACGGCTCTAAAGCATTGGTAATTCTGTAGAAAAACTTAGTTTTTGACCACGAACTGTTATAATCACATCTAAAGACACGCATACGGAGACCAATCGCACATGACGACTTTTGACAAAAGAAAATTAGAATCTTTGGAGCGTTACAATCAAAAGTGGAAAGACACAACGCTGAAGAACACGCTTGACCGGATGCCAGAACGCGATAAACCATTTATCACCGAGTCCAGTGTTCCGATTGAACGGTTGTATACGCCTTTGGATGTGGCGGATCTTGATTATGAGCGCGACCTCGGCAATCCGGGTGAATATCCCTTCACACGGGGCGTCCACGCAACCGGGTATCGTGGTAAACCCTGGACAATGCGGATTTTTGCTGGATTCGGAACAGCGGAAGAAACCAACGAACGCTATAAATACCTGATTGAACAGGGCAACATGGGGTTGTCCATCGCTTTCGACCTGGCAACATTGATGGGTTACGATACCGACGCGCCGGAAGCATTGGGTGAATTTGGCAAATGTGGCGTAGCCGTCAGTTCGCTCAAGGATATGGAAATTTTGCTGGACGGTATTCCACTGGGCGACATCTCGACCAGCATGACCATTAACAGTCCTGCACCGATGATCTGGGCCATGTATATCGCCGCTGCCGAAAAACAGGGGGTCCATCGCTCTAAATTGCGCGGCACGCTGCAAAACGACATCCTCAAGGAATACATCGCCCAGAAAGAATTTATCTTCCCGCCCGAACCGTCGATGCGATTGGTAACCGATACCATCGAATTTGGCACACACGAAATGCCGCTGTGGAACACCATCAGCATCAGCGGCTATCACATCCGTGAAGCGGGCAGTACCGCCGTACAGGAACTGGCATTTACACTGGCCGATGGACTGGAATATGTGCGCTGGGCATTAAAGCGCGGATTAGACATTGATGACTTTGCCCCCCGCTTGAGCTTTTTCTTCAATGTGCATAATGACTTTTTCGAGGAAATCGCCAAACTGCGCGCGGCACGGCGCATCTGGGCGCGCGAGATGAAAGAAACTTTTGGCGCGAAGAATCCGCGTTCATGGCTGATGCGCTTTCATACGCAAACAGCGGGAGTCAGCCTCAGCGCACAGCAGCCGGAAATCAATCTGATGCGCGTGACGATACAGGCATTGGCGGCGGTATTGGGCGGCGCGCAATCGCTGCACACCAACAGCATGGATGAAGCCCTCGCCCTCCCCAGCGAACATGCCGTTACGCTGGCAATGCGAACGCAGCAAATCATCCTCGAAGAGTCCGGCGTCGTGAATACGATTGATCCGCTTGGTGGCAGCTATTTCATGGAAAAACTCACCAATGATACTGAAAAAGCGGTCTATGACTATTTCCAGCGGATTGATGAATTGGGTGGTGTTTTACCCGCAATTGATGCCGGGTTCTTCCAGCAAGAAATTGCCGACGCCAGCTATCGTCACAAAATGGAATTAGACAAAAGCGAGCGCCATATCGTGGGCGTCAATCAGCATGTTGTCGAAGAAGACATTCGTATTCCGATTCTGGAAATGGATCCCGACGGCTACAATCGTCAAGTCAATCGCTTGCAAACCTTACGATTGGAACGCGATAATCAGAAGGTTGAAGAATCACTCAACGCCGTGCGTGATGCCTGTCTAAATGGCAAAAACACCATGCCCTATCTCATTGAGGCGGCAAAAGCCTATGCAACACTCAGCGAAATAACGGATGTCATGCGCGACGTGTTCGGTGTGTACGAAGAACCCGCATTCATCTAAACAAGGTGTTGGATCGCAAATTTACAGGGGTATGGCAAATGTCACGCCCCTGTTTTGTTATATCGTGCGTCAGCCTGTTTTGCCCGATTCGATTACGTGGTAATATCGAGAGGTTCAGATTATGGGTAAAGGGACGGCATTATGTACGAACAGTGGGAATATTTAACTAAATTTGTTGAAGCCAATGCCAAAAAAGAAATCAAGCAATATCTTAAAGAACGTTGGCCTGAAGAGATGAAAAAGCCCGCGAAATATACGCCTGAATCTATGATTCCCGAACTCAATCGACTTGGCGAAGAGGGCTGGGAACTCATCAACATGGAGCCGGTGGCGCGCGTGGGTGGCAAAGGCGATGTGCGCTTTGAGAATGATCGGTGGAGTAATGTCTATTTTTGTGTGTTCAAACGGCGCAAAGCGGGTGCGATGCCTGTCCTGCCCGTAGGTTATCCGCAGCAACAGCAAGCCGCACCGCAACAACCCGCCAGTCCCACACCACCGGGCACGCCAAATCCGTCATCTTAATAGAAACGCCAACGCAAAGGACTGCAATCCAGCATGACCATGCAGCGTGTCGCATTGATTACAGGTGTATCAAGTGGAATTGGCAGAGCCACAGCCATCGCTTTCGCGAGAGAAGGGACGCACGTCGCGGGGACGGCACGTCGCAGTGATCGACTTGAATCACTATCGACGGAAATAGCGGCACTATCCGCGCCACATGGCGAATTCTTACCCATCCCTGCCGATGTCACAGATGGCGACGCGATGCGGAACGCCATCCAGCAAACTGTTGAACGCTTTGGACGGTTGGATATTCTGGTGGCAAATGCGGGCGTAGGCCATCGGGGTGCAATTGCAGACGCAGAATGGGAACATCTGGAAACGCTGCTCCGCACCAATATTGACGGTGTGCTCCATAGTATCCGCGCGGCAGTCCCGGCAATGCGACAGTCCGGCGGTGGACACATCATCACCATTTCGTCGGTGGCCTATAACCTCGTCGCGCCTTACGCCGCAACGTATGCGGCTAGCAAAGCCTTTGTCAGCAGCATCGCCAATTCGCTGCGAATCGAACTTGAACCCGACAACATCCGCGTCACTGATTTTCTGGTCGGGCGCACACACACCGAATTCAATGAAAAGCGGCTCGGCAACGGCAAACGAACAGGCAGTGGCATCCCCACCATGCAGCCCGAAACCGTAGCGGCAGCCATCGTCAAAGCGACATATCAAAATAAAAAGACCGTCACGCTGCGACTTTTTGACCGTTTAATCCTATTAGGTAATCGGCTCGTGCCGGGCATTGTCGGCTATTTTGCGAAGCGACAATATCAATAAGGGGATACACATGGCGCCTATTCATGCGCTGGAAAATGAATATTGGCAGGTTGGCATTTTGCCGGAAACAGGCGCGTCGATTGCTTATGGACGAGTCAGGGTCAAAGGCAAGTGGGTTAATTTGCTGCGTCCAACGGCTGAAGCCGATCTGAACAACGCCTTTAACACCGCCTGTTATCTGCTCATTCCCTGGTCAAACCGCCTGCGTGACTCCAAATTTGTGTTCAACAATATCGCATACGCGGTGCGCCCGGTAGAAAAATTTGGCATCGCGATACACGGCGCAGCGCTCGAACACGCATGGCAAACAGTTGAAGCCGATGACCGGCACATCATTTTGCGCTTCGATTCGCGTCAACATGGGAATGTCAATTTCCCATTCGCGTTCTCGGCTAAAGTGACTTATTTTGTGGAAGAACGCGATTTTAACATCCACGTCGAGCTGCGGAACGAAGATGGGCGATTGATGCCCGCCGGATTTGGTCATCACCCCTATTTTCTACGCCATCCCGATGGCATTGAAGACACACCAGCGGTCGAAATCCCCTGCGATAAAGCCTATGAATTGGTGAATGCCATGCCTACTGAAGCCGCTAAACCAATTCCTCAAAAACTGGATTTTCGGCAGCAGCGCCCTTTAGGTGGCGAATTTATAGATGACCTGCTGACCGGGCGAGCGGCTGACAAACCTGTTAAAATCGTCTTCCCCAAAACAGGCGCGCAATTGACGATGTACAGCGACCCTATCTTTAGTCATACTGTTCTGTATTCACCACCCGATAAGCCCTATTTCGCGGTTGAACCTGTGACGAATGCCAACGATGGCTTTAATCTCTATGCACAGGGCATAGAGGGCACAGGTGTATTTGTGCTGCAACCGGGTACAGCACAGGATGGCAGTGTGCGATTGACCTTCACCGAGTTATAGGACTACGAATGGTAAAAACGAAGAAATTGAATTCCATGCGGATTCTGGAACAACATGACATCCATTATGAAGCCATCGACTACCCGGATACGATTAAAGATGCTGTTGAAGTTGCTGAAGCGATTGGGATTCCCGAATTTATGGTGTTTAAGACGCTGGTCGTTCAAGCGGTGGATGGGGGTAAGCCATTTTTGGCGATTATTCCTGCCGCGTCCCGTCTCGACTTGAAACAGATGGCAAAAGCTGCTGGCTTGAAGAAAGTGCAGATGGCAAAACATGCAGATGCCGAGAAACAAACGGGCTTGCAGGTCGGCGGTATCAGTGCGCTGGCATTGACCCACAAAAATTGGGACGTTTATCTCGATAAATCCGCAAATGAACTGGAACACATTGTCATCAGTGCAGGACAACGTGGCACACAACTTCGCGTTCCTACAGCGCACTTCATTCGGCTTGTACGCGCCAAAATCGCAGAGATTGCAGCAGAAACAGATGGCTAAACACACTACGCTATCGCGATAGGATATGCGCCAACCGTAAATATTCCTGACTCAGTTGGCGAGTACGGGTCGTCACTTCTTCTAGTGGAATCGTTTCAGTCTTACGACCTACGCGCGCAATCATGACACCCGACTTGCCCTCCAGTAACGCTTCCACTGCATAGACACCCATCTGTGACGCCAACAGACGATCAAATGCTGTGGGACTGCCCCCACGCTGAACGTGCCCCAGAATCGTCAAACGAATCTCGAAGCCGATGTGCGCTTGCTTAAGATGCTCGGCGAGTTCGGTAGCTTTAAAAGGAGCGCCTTCGGCAATGACAGCAATGGCGTGTGTTTTGCCACGCACATAGGCATCTTGCAGGGCTTCCGAGACTTCTTGCAGTGTCGGCGCTTGTTCCGGTGTAACGACAATTTCTGCCCCGCCGAGAATGCTCCCCATCAATGCCAGATAGCCACAGTCACGTCCCATCACTTCGATGATAAATGCCCGATTGTGCGATGTTGCCGTATCGCGTAAACGGTCTAGCGAATCGAGGATGGCATTCAAGGCCGTATCCACACCGATGCTCATATCGGTGCCGTAGATGTCGTTATCTATACTTGCCGGGATGCCGACGACGGGGACACCCATATTACACAGTGCCATCGCGCCGCGCATACTGCCATCCCCGCCTATGACAATCACACCTTCAATCTCGCGCTCATTGAGTCTCCGCAAACCTTTGCGCTGACCCTGTGGCGTTTTGAATTCCTCATTGCGGGCAGTCTGCAAAATGGTGCCACCACGCTGCAAAATCCCACTGACCTCGCGGCTGGTGAGCAGACTCATATCGCCCGCCAACAGCCCTTCGTATGCCTGCCGGATACCATACACTTCAACTTTATTTTCAATTCCAGCACGGACAACCGCCCGAATAGCCGAATTCATGCCGGGCGCGTCGCCACCGCTGGTCATCACTGCAATTCGTTTCATGCAGATTGTGCTCCTGTTTGCTGGTCTGAATCCTAATTTAGAACACGCATCTCTTTGTATCGTTCTTTAAATTTGAATTAAACGATTAAGTAACTGTTGCAAGCCAGCCAACAAACACGCCTATTGTAGCTTGAACCCGCCCATATACAAAAGTATCAAAACAAAAAAGGCGGCATGATGATTGTCACACCGCCTTGTCTGATGGTTGAAAACATTAATCAGGCGCGATATAAACTTCCACGTTGCGAATGCCGACGACAGTCGATAAATCATTGACCAAAGCCGGACAATACCCGGTTGTATGATTCGGGAAATCCATCTGAATCGGCTTATTTGGAGTTTCAATCACAATCGAGAAGCGGTCACGTCCCGGATAGGACACCATTATGCCATGCAATTTACGTAACCGACGCCGATCCTTGTCCGGGTCGCTGGATCGTTCAAAATAGACCATAATCCAGCGTTCCTGATAGTCCTCGTCGTTGTTCAAATCAAACGCGGGTAAGTCACCGTCTGCGACAACCCAGGGCGGCATATCCTCAAAACGCGGCGTAAATGACGGGAGAGGATACGCCACAGCGCCTTCCGTCGATGGCGCTTCGGGTTCATCGACATCAGGGGCTGCTTGCGTCTGGGGTTTTGCGATTTCGCCATCGTCATTAAATTCCGGCACAGCCCCATTCCCCGGTTTAAATGCCACAGTATCTGCATCGTCCGGTGGCAGCCAGTTCAATTCACGCTCATCAGGCTGGTTGAGTGGATCATATTCCGGGTCAATGACGTTGAAGTCGGTTTTGACTTCATCGGCGATAATCTGGACATCGCCGCGCGACAAGTCCACCTGCCCCTTAATCATCACAATTTCGCCCGCGCCAAAGGGACGGTTTAATACGTCTTGATAAGCCGTGCGAACCTTCTCCCATGTCCGTGGGAAGAACACGACATCAATTGCACCAGCGGTATCATGCCAGTCTTCTACATGGGCAATCGCCATTAACTGACCCGTGCGCGTCGTAATCATCCGCAAATCCATCACTTCGCCCGCAATCAAAACGGGCTTATCCAGTCCAGCGCCATCCATCGTTTTCAAATCATTAACCACGCGCGTATGATGTTTGGCGAGGTCGGCCTTATATTTATCCACTGGTCGCCCGGTGACATAAAGACCGAGCAGTTCTCGTTCCCAGCCCAGCATCTCGCGCACACTCACCTCTTCGACATTGGGCAAGTTACCGAGCATATCTTCGCTCATGCTCCCCATTGCCGAGAACATCGTCATCTGACCCACTTCTTTATCTTTGTGATAGTTGGCACTGTAGCTCATCAGCCTGTCAATTGCTGCCAATAAGGTCGCGCGCGTCCCAAAGCTGTGGAATGCCCCGACGCGAATCAGGCTTTCAATCGTGCGTTTGCCAATTTTCCGCAAATCGACCCGTTTACATAAATCTTCAAGGTCGGCAAATGGCTGCCCGCCGCGCGCCTTGATGAGCACTTCAATCGCATTGGCACTGGCATTCTTAACCGCGCCCATACCAAAGCGAATCCCACGCCGCCCATCTTCCAGAATCTCAATATCGAAGTTGACCTGACTATGATTGACATCCGGCGGCAATACCGGTATTTCGAGCCGACGACACTCTTCAAGAAAGGTCGCCACCTTATCACTGTTGTCGCTCTGCACATGCAGCAGCGCCGTCATATACTCTTCTGGATAATGACACTTCAGAAATGCGGTTTGCACTGTGATGACGGCATAGTCGGCTGCGTGAGAGTTATGCACAATGATGTCGTTCGCGACAAAATTATGTGTGCCTTCTATGGTCAGGTCATAGGTCGGTTCATCACCAACGTATTGGATTGACTTTATCCGATCCCAGGCAATATCTGTTGGCTCAGAATTTGTCAGGAAAGTATGTTCAACAGCAGGAACCGGAATAGCTGTTCGAAGTCGAGTCAGTTGTTCCTCGTTTAAGTACGCCGAAGTGACCATTATCATTGCTTCAATATTGGCTGCATCGTTGATTTGTAGAACAGGAGACCAACCAGAATCTTCAAGAGACATCGCATTGACGGGTGCCAGAGCAAGTTTGGCTTGTACGCCAAGTCGCAATAATAAGTGCTGTAGCTGTTCCAGTATTCTTTCTGAACGAATGCCAAACACGACCATTGAAGGTTGGGCAATTACAAAGGCATTTTGATT
>CAZTLI010000162.1:0-10603 GCA_964614375.1 uncultured Anaerolineaceae bacterium | reverse complement strand
CGGCAGCGGCAAAGACCGGGACGACCACCGATTATCGCGATAATTGGGTGATGGGCTATACGCCGAATCTGGTCGTGGGCGTGTGGGTGGGCAATGCCGATAACACGCCGATGGTCGATGTGACCGGAATCAGCGGCGCGGGGCCAATCTGGAACGCCTTCATGCGCCGCGTGCTCATCGGTCAGCCAGAATTGACGTTCACCGAACCGCCGGGGCTGCTGCGCGTCGAAGTGTGTGCGTTGAGTGGTCTGCTGCCGACGGAAGCCTGTCCCCTGCGCCGGACGGAACTGTTCATCCCCGGCACCGAACCGACGACTTATGACACGTTTTACCAGGTGTTTGCCATTGACCGCCAGACGGGTCTGCTGGCGGATGAGACGACGCCGACGGACCGGGTGGTGAATCAGGTGTTTGTTGTGCTGCCGCAGGAGGCGCGCGATTGGGCGGCGCGCAATGGGATACGCCAACCGCCGTCGGGTGCGCTGGTGCAAATCCCGGATGCGGATGAAGGTTTGCGCCTGCTTGAACCCGACCCCTATACCGTGTTTGAGATTTCGCCGATTATCCCGCGCGAGACCCAACGGCTGCGTTTGACTGTGGGCGCGCCGCCGGGCACGCAGTCGATCACCTATACGCTCAATGGTGTAGACATTGGCACAGTCACCGCCGAACCCTGGGCTTTGTGGTGGACGCTGGAAAGCGGCACACACGAACTGGTCGCCACCGCCCACCTCGCCGACGGCACAACACGAACCAGCGCCGCCATCCCCTTCAGCGTCGTCGATTATGCCCCGCCATCGTCGCGTGATGCCGGGCAGTAGGCCAAGAAAACGACCACCGTTTTTTGAGGAATCTATTGCAGGAACGGAGTTGACGTATAGTCCGCAGACTCATGAACTACAGCTTGATACCTTCAATCCATGTCACGAGATGAAAACCTCTCTCTAAAATTTGGCAAACGCGTGCGAGAGCTACGACTTGCAGCAGGCATTTCTCAAGAAGATTTCGCCGCACAATGTGGTTTAGATCGCACGTATATCAGCAGTATAGAACGGGGACACCGTAATGTTTCCCTAAAAAATATAGCTGCCATTGCTTCCGCACTAAACATGACACTGACAACACTATTTGAAGGAATCAATATTGACAATGAAACACGATGATTTAGAAAAAGCCGCCTGCATTCCTATTCCAGTTGCACAGGGCAGGTTCAACACAGTTTGTTCAATTCCTTATGGTTGCACTATTGCACATATTGGTCGGGCAATGGAAGATTTCGTAGATTTTCTGGGCTTTATCAACCAGCAGCTACACGGACGCCAGTTGAATCGTCTTGAAACCATGCTGATGCCCGCAAATTTTAGGAGTCTTGTGGGTGAATTTATGCACGGAGCGATTACCAAATATTGCGTGACGCTTGTGAAAAATCAGTATCATAATGGGCATCCTGATTTGCTTCCGGTTGGGCGCTACGAAAACGATGCAGTGCTTCATGGTGCTGAGGGTATTGAAATCAAGGCATCACGTAATCAAAGTGGTTGGCAGGGACACAATGCTGAAGATGTGTGGCTGATGGTGTTCGTCTTCGATTGTAACAGTCAGCGTGACAAATTGAGAAGCATAGCACCACGTCAGTTTCGATTTATTGGCGTTGTTGGCGCTCAATTGACAAAAGCAGATTGGAGTGAGTCGGGACGTGCAGCCACAAGCAGACGGACACCCACTGCCAGCGTACTCAAGTCGGGACTTCAAAAAATGGTGGATAACTGGATATACCAATCTCACGAAAACTAGTAGATATTATTCCAGCGCCAGCGGCAATTGCTGTGGCAGGTCAAAATCGGTTGTCAGTTGACTCAAAGCTGGTACGGCGTCTTGACTGAGTTGATAATAGCCGGCATGAATTTCGACACCGATAGCCGAATACCCTACAGCTTCGGCTGCCGCAATAGTTGACCCTGAACCCATAAACGGATCCACGACAATCCCTGTTCCCAACGGTAAAGACGCATACACAATCTGTCTCAGAAACGACTGTGGTTTGAGGCTGGGATGATCAGCTATCGCGCGTTCTGTCTTTGGTGTTCTTGTGCTTTCAAGGACATCGGTGAAAGGATTGCGATCTGGATTGCGCCGTAATCCACCTGTTTCATATTCGCGCAAACAATCTCTGAGTGTCATCCCTTTGGGCAACGTTTTTCGGAATAATCCCCAGGGTTCATATCCGCCTCTTGGCATTGAACACACGTCGGGGAATTCTTCTTCTGCATTCTTGGGTCTATCTCCACCACGTAATGTGCGAACCAAACGGATAATTTCACCCCGAAATTCTAATTCATCACTCGCTAGCGTCGAAAAGATGAGGTGTGACAGATAGGCATTACTGGCGACGAATAGATGTCCCCCTGGACGCAGCACTCTGACAATGTGCTGTGACCAGTCTGCGAAGAAGGCCTTGAGGACATCTAATTCTTTGCTGCTCAATGCAGTAAAACGGGGTAAAGGTGACCGGGTACTCCCATCAAAAGCGGGCGGAATTCGCCAGATGCCACCGTTGCCATTTTCACGTTTCTCTAGTTGTTCCGATGTATATTCTTTGATTCCGTAGGGCGGGTCAGTGACGATTGCATGAACAGAATTTTCAGGCATCTTGTGTAGCCAATCCATACAATTGGCGTGAATCAGCAGCGATTTTCCAACCCGAGTCGCAGGGTAGTCAAATGCAAATTGTGCTGTTACGGAATCACTCATCTGGCTGTGGATACCCTATCTACTATACAAAAAGTATAGTAAATGAATGCTGTTACAGCAACTCGCAGGAAGCGAGGCGTACATCGAAAGTGAATTCTGATTCGGGAACAGGCAACCCTACGCCAGAGACAAACCCCGGAATTGGATTTCGCCGTTGCCGAAGCCGAGTGCCAGCAGGCAGTCATCGGGACTGAAGGCGATACTGTTGACCATGCGGTCTCAGTCCCGATAGAGTCTAAGTGTCTATTTGGTGACTGTGATGATGTGCGCGGGAGCATCGAACGCCACCGTGCCCCTATCCGTCACATAGGCGGTGAAGGATTGTTCGGCGGCGCGCAGCAGTTGATTAAACTGGTCGTCATCCAGCGCATCCGCCAATACCCAGCCCTTAATGTTGATATACACCCAATCTTTAATCGACGCAAAGCGCGCCGTACCGGCATAGGTGGTGATTGTGGCTTGCGACAGGCCGCTTTCGTTGAACAGCGATTGCAATTCGGCGACATCGCCCAGGACAAACGGCGCACGCAAGCCCAGCGCAAGCTGTTCGCCAAACAGCTTTTCCAGTAATGTGACCATCGCCGCATAGCCGGGTGTATTTTCCAGCTTATCCCACACCGCGACAGCACACGTCCCGCCAGGCCGGAGGACGCGCCACATTTCGCGCAGGGCTGCCGAACGGTCTTCAAAGAACATCAAACCGAACTGGCTCACCACCGCATCGAAACTGTGGTCGTCAAATGGCAGCGACTCGGCCTTGCCATACTGCCAGGTAATATGTGGGGCTTTGGCTTCGGCAACTGCCAGCATCCCTTTGTTGCTGTCTATGCCTGTGACCGTCCCCGCTGTGCCCACACAATCGCTGACCTGCCGCGCGAGTATGCCCGTACCGCAAGCCACATCCAGCACCCGCTGACCGGGTTGAATCCCCGTTGTCTGAATGATGTGTGCAGGCCACTGGTCAAATAACGCGGGCACAAAAAATGTCTCATAAATCTGCGCCGCGTTCTGATTGACCTGTCCACGATCTGCATCGTTCATGATGTTATCTCCTGTGTAGATAGGGTTTCGATAGTGCATGGCCAGCGTATGCTATACTGTCGATGTGAGACTAGTTCAAAAAATGAACCGATTGGAGGACGTATGGCGAAGTATGGTCAATATTGCCCGGTAGCGCAGGCGCTGGAAATTCTCGGTGATCGCTGGACGCTGCTCATCATCCGCGACATGCTGACGGGGACGCAGCACTTCAACGATTTACAACGCGGGCTGCCGGGCTTGTCGCGCGGGTTGCTGTCGCAGCGATTGAAGCAGTTACAGACGTTTGGCCTCATCGAAAAGCAGCTCACCGACAACGGACGCCAATCCACGGCCTATTGTCTGACGGACGCCGGCCAGGATTTAAATGACATCATCCATGCGTTTTTGGTCTGGGGCACGAAATGGGCCTTTGGCGACCCGTCGGTCGAACAGCTCGACCCGCTGCTGTTGATGTGGTGGGTACACAATCGCGTTAACCATAACCGTTTGCCCGAAGACCGCACCGTCGTGCAGTTCGACTTTTATGGCGCGAAGTCCGATACCTTTTGGCTGGTGCTGACACCCGAAAATGTTGACCTGTGTATCACCGATCCGGGTTATGACATCAATGTGCTGGTGCGGGCGGATTTGAGCACGTTTTTTAAAGTGTGGTTAGGGCGTATCACCTACCAGCAAGCTGTCGAGAGTGAGCATGTGCGTGTGGATGGCCTGCCCAATCTGACTCGCGCCTTTCCCGATTGGTTTGCATGGAGTCCGGCGTCATCGGTGGTGGCGGCCTATCATGCCCGGCGCGAGCGGTCAGCCTAAAAAGTGCAAACTATGTCGCTATTTTCACACAAGCGGCGCGATTTTCTCTAAAATCGGTGCATCAGATTGGCTCATCTTCAGACACCATCACAGACAGCGGGCTTCAGCCCGTTGCAAGGTGCTAAATGTAGTTGAGTTTTGATTTACCGGAATAGAGGAGAAAGACAAAATGGCGATACTGGCAAATTTCAACGCATTCGCGGGACGACACTATGAAACAGGCACGGTGCATAATGCGCTGGCTTATCAAGGGGTCAAAGCGCCGCATACCAGCAAACCCCTCAGCGAAGCCCTGTTAATGGGCATCAGCGGGGGTGTGACGTTCGGTTACTTCACGTTTGAGTATGCAGGTTATCTGCCGCACATCGTCCTGCTGACCCGCAATACCTTCGACCCGCTGGATACCTTGTTTGAACGGCTGGCGATTCCGCGCGATGTGGCGCAAACCACCCACCCCGACAAAGCGGAACAAAATCTGCGCGATGTGCTCGAAGGCGGACGCCCTGCGATTGTATGGGCGGATATGTTCTCGCTGCCGCATAATAACCTGTCCTATGACCAGCGCAGTTGGGGCATGACGCCGCTGCTGGTTTATGGTTATGACGATGGCAAAGCCTATCTCGCAGACCGCGCCAACTGCGGGATTGTTGTGGACGCCGATGTGCTGCAACAGGCACGAGGTCGCGTCGCTAAGGAAAAGTTCCGTGTGATGACGCTGGACGCGCCCGATATGAGTCGTTTGCCCGGTGCTGTCAGTAAAGGCATCTGGCAGTGCATCAGCCTGTATACCGATGCGCCACCCAAAGGCAAACGCGAAAACTTCGGTCTGGCGGCGCTGGAACACTGGGCCAAGATGCTGACCAACACCCGCAATAAACACAGTTGGGCGCGCTACTTCCCGCCGGGTGAACGGTTGTGGATGGCGCTGGCTGGCAATGCGGTTCAACCCGGCGCATATAGCTGGATTCAACAGGGCGCGGGCAACAGTGCCGAACGCGGGATGTATGCCGATTTTCTGGACGAAGCGGCGGTCATCCTCAATAAACCCGGCTTGAAAGAAGCAGCAGCCCTGTTCCGCCAGAGTGAACAGGCATGGCACACGTTGGGCGACCAGATTTTGCCCGCAACTGTACCCCTATTGGCAGAGGCGGCAGACCTGCTCACACGCAAACGGACGGTGTTCATCCAACAGGGTGCGGACGCGATGGCTGCGATTAAGGACATCAATACGCGCCTGACCACCATGCGGAAAGAGGCCGCGAAAAAGTTCCCCTTGACCGATGCCGAAGTGACCGCATTCCAGGAAGGGCTGGCGCAGCAGCTCCAGACTATCATCACCATCGAGCGCGATGCTGTGAACTGCTTACCAGCTATCATGGCGTGATGGTGCATGGCTTGTGCGATTTCAGATGGGGACAGACCCGTGTGTTTGTCCCTGTTTGATTGGGATGGAAAAAGAGGGGAAATGAAAAGGTTGTTGGCAGATTGCTCAGTCCAGGTTGACCTGCGGCACCCAGGTTTGACACCTTAGTGCTGCTCCCGTCAGGGCCTGACACGGTTCGGAGTTCCTGCCGCGCAGGGCCCGGGCCGAGCATACTACCAACAACCTCATTTGTTAAATGTTTTCAAAGAACTATGTTTGGAAGATTAGACATTTCGACTATAGCCAATGGATTCCCTTTTGTCAAGATTTTTTTAACCCCGCCACACGTAAATTTAACAAAATGCACAAATAAGCGGGTTTCAGGCGGTGATTTCGGTGGCGATTCCATAGATGGCGTTTGCCCCAACCCGACCATTAAGACCGCCGCGACTGCTGCCGACGAGGAAGCGGTCATTGGATTTGGCCTTTATCAGATGCAGATGCGCCCGCACAATAGCATCCACATCGAGGTTATCCGGGTTGCTGGGTTTGCGCGTCACGAGGTCACGATGATTGACCTTGCCCGTCATCGAGTGTCCGCGTGGACGCCCCTGTGCCGTTTCGCCCGTTTGCAATGTTTCGATTGCGAACTTCGCCCAACTCATGTGTACGATCCATCTTTGGCTCTATCATTACGCTGCACCCGTCCCTGACCGGTGACGAGCGCCACAGCGAAGCCATCATAGCCTTTACTGCCGACGGTCTGGAGCGCGGTGGTCGTCAGGCGCGGTTCAGCGGCGAGCATGGCATTGAAATCGCGCACACCCTGCACATTGGGATCGGTTGTGTGGGCATCAATGACTCTGCCATTTCGCACGACATTATCGCCGATAATCAAGCTGCCAGGCCGCGAGAGCTTCAGCGACCAATCGAGATAAGCAGAATTATTGGGCTTATCAGCGTCGATGAAAATCAGGTCAAACGGCGCGAGACCTTCATCCGCGATTTGCGGCAGTGTATCCAGCGCCTTACCGAGACGAATATCCACTTTGTCGGCTAAGCCCGCGCGGGCGATATTTTCACGGGCGAGGTCGGCGTGTTTGGGGTCAGCTTCCAGCGTAATTACCCGTCCATCGTCTGGCAGTGCTCGTGCTAACCAGATGGTGCTGTAGCCCGCCAGCGTCCCAATCTCTAACACTGTGCGCGAGTCCTGTATTGTCGCCAAGATATACAGCAGCTTGCCTAAATTCGGCGGCACTTGAATCGCGGGCAATCCGGCGGCTTCACTCACTTCGAGCGCCTTATCCAGCACCGGGTCACGCGGGATGAATAAACTGTCGAAATAATCATCCACCGCTGTCCATACGTCCTGTGACATACGCCCTCCTACTGCCGTTCTGAACCGGATAATGCTGTCGCGACGCCCAGTGTAATATAGACTCCGCCCGCGACATAGCGTTGACCGCGCAGAAAGCGAATGTTCCCCCGCAGCACACTACCCACCGTGCCCGATAACAGCGCATAAATGCTGTCGGTCACGATGGCGAGAATCGTGAAAATCATGCCGAGCAGGATAATTTGCCCGGTCACATTCCCGGCGGAGACATTGACAAATTGGGGCAAAAATGCGAGGAAAAACAGCGCCACTTTAGGATTGAGGATGTTGACGATGACGCCCTGCGATAGGATACGCCATGCCGGTTGCTGGGATACGCCGTTGACGGCAGCTGCTTCATCTTTCCGGCGCAGCGTGCGGATGCCGAGATACATCAGGTAGGCCGCGCCGAGCAATTTCACCACCTGAAACGCCACTGCCGACGACATCAATATGGCCGATACGCCCAATCCCGCCGCGACGACATGAAATAGATTGCCTATCCCGATGCCGATGACCGAGAGGATGCCCGCTGTTCGGCCTTGACTGATGCTGCGTGTGACGATGTACAACACTGCGGGGCCGGGTACGAGTACGAGCGCCAGTGATGCGCCAAAAAAGAGCGTGAGTGCGGTTGCATCGGGCATAAAGTTGTCCTTTGTCTGGGAATGGTGCTGTGTAACATTATCAGTATAGCCGGATGTGTTAATCCGTATACATCCATTGCAGACTGTGTTCAGCATGTCAGCCATCCGCATGTCATTCGTCCGAGGGATGCAAATAACCCCTGGCGCAAAGACAATTGAACCACAGCCCGCACAGAGGACGCGGCGTGGTTAGGGCAATGGTACACGTTCACTCAGTCCTTGCACCCTGTCACTGCTTCTACCGGGGACTTGCCAGTGACAAATGTCATCGTGTAACCCGTCTATAGCCAATAACCATAGCGCGCCCCACGCCCGCCGACTATACTGGTCGCCGGATATAGACAACGACGAAATGACAGACTCATGGTTCTCTTCATTAGTTTTGTATTTGGCGCGGTGATATTGGGCGCGGGAGCGATGCTCGCTCCGGCATGGCGCACGGTACAGCCGCGTGTGGCGCTGGCAGGGACATTGTCGCTGGCATTGGTGATGGGCGGCGCGGTCTTCTGGGCGTCGGCCTTTGGCTGGAACACGCTGATTGTCGATTATATGCTGTTCGCGCTGCTGACCGGGATTCTGGTCGGCGGCTCACTATCCAGCGCGCAGATGCGGGCAGAAGCACACGGCATCGTGCTCGAAGATAAAGATCAGGGTTGGCCCGGCCCGCAGGATTTGGCCTTTTTTGTAGTGGTGGGCGTGGCGATAGGGGTCATTGTGCTGTCGCTGCCCGTGCCATTGGGGACAGACGCCCCTGCGCTCGGTTATATGGCATTAGCTGCCAAAAGTGGTTCATTCACATCACTCGCGCCCTTTCACCCCGAAATCGAAACGATCACCAGCCCGGGATTATCGGCCTTGGTCGCCTATCTCAGCGGACAGTTACGCCAACCGATTTCCGACATTCAACTGGGCGTCGGCGCGGTACTGGCGCTGTTATGTGTGTGGATGGCGTATGACATGGGCGCGGAGATTCGCGATAAACGTCTGGGGCGGGCGATGGCGGTGGCCTTCATCATTGGATTGGGCGGATTTTTAACGTTCCTCGATGGGCATTATAGCGCGCTGCTGGCGCTGGCATTCACGATGGCTTTTGTCATCTACGCCCTGCGTTATCAACGCGACGGCCTGTGGTACGATGCGATTGCGGCGGGGCTGATGCTGGGCGCGACGCTGCTGGCAGATGCTACCGTGACCTTCACGCTGATTCTCGGTTATGCCGCATGGCTGGGGACGATGCACCTGGGCCAAGACCGTCCTAATCTGAGGCGCTGGTTGGTGCTGCTGCTCGGTGTGCCGCTGGTGACGATTGTCGCCACCGGCCCCTGGCTGCTGAATACGTGGTCACTGCTGACATCGGGCACTGACACGACCTATACTGCCGACGTATCAAACCTCAGCACGCTGCTGCTGCATCATGGCCTCATCATCATCCCGATAGCCATCATGGGCGCAATCATCAGCCTCAAACAGCGGGCGCAAATGGGTCTGCTCGCCGTCGGGTGGCTGGCGCTGCTGGTGGATTTCGCCGGGATAGGTCTGCTCGTGGCGCTAATCCCGCCTTTACGAAATATCGGCGACCCGTTTTATGGGGCATGGTTCGGCGCGATTGTGCCCTATACGCTGCTGGGCGGGTATGGCCTGCTGTGGATTTGGGAGAACGTCGTCAATGAGACACTTCGGGTGCAGCTATATCGCGCGGTGTATGTCGTGGCGGGGGTTGTCCTCATCGGCGTGCTGGCAGTGGGCGTTTTGCTGACCGATGACCTGCGCGCCGCTGCCCGCGAATCGACAGCCTATCCCGGCCTGTATACGACAGCCGATGACATCAACACCATGTTGTGGATACGCGAAAATGGCGCTGAAACGGCGCGCGTGCTCAATTATCCGTCGCGCGATAGTCTCTGGGTGGCGGTCATCAGCGAACGCGATGCGGTCTTTTTCCCGCAGGCGGTCTTTTATCGCGGCGAAGCGGCTGCGCTGGATATGGGTGAGACTCTATTGGCGTTCTGGCATAACCCGGCCTATCCTGACCACAGCGCTTTACTGCACGAGGCCAACATCACCTATGTCATCGTCCCGGCGCTGATTGCGGTCGAATCACAAATTGCGGCTCAATCCGATATTGCCGATGCGGACTATCTGGAACTGGTGTATGAGTCCGGCGCGGCACAGGTCTATCAGGTGCGCTGACAGAGATTCCACGCAAAGGCAAGGGCGTCACGCAGAGTCAAAGACAAAAAGCGGATTAAACGCAAAGGCACGAAGTCGCAAAGGTCGGAAAGTGTAAAGGGCAAAAGCTAAACCACAAAGAGCTTTTACTCAACATCGACATGCACACGGCGCTAGCGCTTGACCCTAGACCCGGAGCAAGCCGCGAAAGCCTCTGGCGGAATAAAACGATTGCGCCGAGTTGTGATACACAAAGACATGCCCATAACGGTAATCCGCAAACAGCGCCCCACCGCGTTCACGAATATCGGGCGGCGTGTGTATCCAGCTTGATGTCGTTGTATCAAATTCGCCAAGTTTCTGTAACGCGCGATAATCTTCTTCGGTCAAAAGCGCGATACCCATCGCCGCTGCCAGATCAACCGCGTTACCGCCGGGATAGACCCCTTT
>CAZTLI010000161.1:0-10702 GCA_964614375.1 uncultured Anaerolineaceae bacterium | reverse complement strand
AAATATCATCAATCTGCTGGCGTATTGTCCCCCACTGTGACTTTAACGATTGCGCTGCTGGCGGTAATCGAGTGCGATAAGCTGGTCGGCGATGGATTTCGCCCAGATGCGAAGCTGCTCCCAATCACGATAGTCACCGGTGCTGCCGCGCATGGCTTTCACCAGCAGGCGTTCACCCAGATTGAGCCTTTTAACATTGATATACCCGTGAAAGAGTTTGACTTCTACGGGTTTCACATATTCCGCCAGCGGTTGCAGGTTATCGGGAAAGCGCCACCCGCCCAGTAACACTTCCGGGTCGCCGTCTCCGGTGGGGCCGCTGGAAAACAGCCATACCGGGCGCGCAGCCAGTTCGTCTTTGAAGGTTTTGAGGAAGGTCTCGCCCTCTGGCAGCCACTGACCGATATAGATGCTGCTGCCCGCGACGACGGCGGTATAGGGCGCGAGGTCATCAACGGTGTGCATGGCGTGTGCTTCGGCATCGACTTCTACCGAAACCAGCATCTTCGCCAGCGCGTCCGCCATTTCCGCCGTTGCGCCATATTTACTGGCATAGGCCACCAGCACTTTCGACATGCTATCCACCCCCCGATTTACGCTGAATGACACCCACTGCCCATTCCGCAGTCTGGACGATCCCTTCATCTTCGTGCTGGATGAAAGCCGACAGCGGTTCGATGATGCGCCTATCGCCGACCTGCGCCAGCGTTTCAATAATCTGGATGATGAGGTCAGGATTGTCCTGTGTATCCAGTTCAGCCAACAGACTCTCAATCACACTATCGCCGCCAATGCTGGCCAATGACCGCGCCGCCTCGCGCGCGACGTTCCCATCTTCATCGTACAGCATCGTATTAACCAGAAATTCGACTGCATCGCGCGGTTGCAGGCTGCCGAGTGCTGCCGCCGCGACCGTTCGCACCGCCGCTTCGCCATCGCCCAATGCCCCAATCAGCGGTTCGACAGCTTCTGGACTGCCGGTACTGCCCAATGAGCGCGCCGCCTGTGCCCGCACATCCACATCATCATCCGCTAGCGCATTAATCAAGGCTGGCAGCACGCGCGGGTCTTTAAAGTTGCCCAATACCTCCGCCACCCGCGCCCGCACACCCGCATCGTCATCTGCCGTCGCAGCGATGAGGGGTTCAATCGCGCGGTCATCGCGTTTGCGTCCGAGAATGAACGCCGCGTTCATCCGCACATCGGGGTTGGGATGGCGGTCTAGTTCGTCGATATACTCTTCAAATTTAGGTTCGTAATCGTCCATTATTTCGCACTCAATCCGCAGGGAATAACTCGTAGACCGTCACGGTTTCGCGTTCAGCCATCGCTGCACCTCATGTCCATTCTGCGGTATCGAGGATAATCGTCACCGGGCCGTGATTATGGATTTCGACCTGCATCATCGCGCCGAATACGCCCATTTCCACTCGCTGCACACCTTCTGCGCGCAGTCGCTCTGCAAAATAATCCACCAGCGGCGAGGCGACATCGGGTGGCGCGGCATCGGTAAAGCCGGGACGACGCCCCCGTCGCGTATCGGCATACAGGGTGAACTGCGACACCACCAGCACCCCCGCGCCGACATCCAGCGCCGACAAATTCATTTTACCCGCATCGTCCTCAAATACGCGCAGATTCGCCACTTTCTTCGCCAGCAAATCGGCTTCGGTCTGATTATCATTGTGGGTGACACCAACCAGCGCCACAAATCCCGTCTCGACTGCGCCTGTCACCTGCCCATCGACAGTCACCGACCCCTTGCTGACTCGTTGTAATACTGCCCGCATGACGACTCCATTTCATGGCACTTATCTATCTGAAGTGTAGCGCACGCCTAAAAACCGAGTCAACGCAGAAGAGTGTATCCTAAATACAAGGGATGAGGGAGGAATATTTAATATTGCGGGTAGCCCACCCGTTTGAGCTAGCCCGCCTCGATGCGAAAAATCCACGATGACCGGATGAAAGCGATTTTACTCGCCCTCGTCCTGCCATTCCCAGTAATTGAAACTGATAATCCCGCATGAACCGGGCGCGCGATTCTGATCGACATAATAGATAGTTGCTGTCGTGATGCGGGTTGCCGATTCAACCGCGAGCCAGAATTCCACTGGCGGGTCATCTTCGCCAATGACCGCCGCCTGATACAGTCCGGGTGCGGGGTTGCTATATTCGGCCTCCGGTGCTTCGCCGCCGGTTTGTTGGGATACCCATGATGGAATGCTGACACCCCCGCTAAAATCAAACGTGGCGGTGATTTCCTGTGATGGGGCGACATTGATGCGGCGCGATGGCGGGCCGAGGGTTCCGCCGGGACATGGTGTATATTGATAGACGCTGGTATGCACCACCTGCCACAAACCATTGTTCGGTGTCGCATCGGTTGTTGCAGGCGGCGGGAACACTTCGCCCGAACTGCTATAGGGGAATGACGCGACAAAGGCGGTGACATCTTCACCTTCATAGGCTTCGGCTTCACCCGGAGTCCCTGCCATACCCGCCTCATCCAGTGGTACGCTGACGGTCATTGTTTCTTCTACTGGCACACCAGCGCCATCGACCACCACCTCTGCTGTGCCACGCAGGGTATGCACGCGCAATTCGCCGTCTTCTGTTAACGTGATATGCACAGTGCCATCAAAGGTGATGTCCATGCCATTAAGGGTGAATGTCGTCTCTTCTTCGGCGAATAATACAATTTGTGGCGCGGCTTCGGCACAGGTTGAGGCTTCTGTAGGCGTGAATGTCGCCGTCTCAACATCATAGGTCGCGCCACCAACCAGCACCAGCGTCACCGCACCTTGACGCAGCACCACCATGCCCCACGTCATATCTGCGGGGTCGGCTGGCGAGAGTGTAAGCGCGGCCACAGCATCTATGGCGGCAGTATCGCCGGGTGCGATGAAATTCACGGTGGCGCCAGCACGCGGGACGGCCTCTACCTGCACATTCGCGAGGCACATTTCCCCATCCGCCACTTCTCGACAGACCGACGCTGGCATAGAGAGGGCGGTTTCGACCATCGTTTCGCAGGTTGCATCTTGCGCGAGTGTCGTTCCGGCAAATAGCAGCAGCAGCAATAATGTAATCCCACAGTATCGAAGGTTGTGCATAATATCTCCCTGTTGAGTTGTTACAATGAGTATAACACGCCTGCCGCTGTATTGTGGGATACCACGCCCCCTTTTTGCATCGAAAGGCGGTTCGTTATACGATAGTTGTGATAGTGCAAACCTTCATCGGTGTGTATGATGACGCAAACACGCTCATTTTCCCCTGAACCCTTTCTGCCTTCGCCCCTGCTGCGGAATTGTCATGTGCAAACGTTAACGGGCAATACCTTCCGACGGCTGTCGGGCGTCAGCTTTCGGCGCGAACGCCTGGAGACGCCTGATGGTGACTTCATCGACATTGACTATGCCGATGTCGCGGGGCGCGCATGGGCAGATTTGGGCGACGCTTCACCCATTGCCCTGCTGCTGCATGGTCTGGAAGGGTCGGCACAGCGCGGCTATGCCTATGAACTCTATCGTCAATTGGCAGTGCGCGGGATGCGGGCGGTGGGGATGAATTATCGCTCGTGCAGCGGTGAGATGAATCGCAAGCCCTATAGTTATCACGGCGGCAAAACCGATGATGTCGCGCGAGTGCATGACCATCTGGATGCGCGCTTTCCCGGTGTGGCAAAAGCGATAGTCGGCGTGTCCCTGGGCGCGAATATGCTGCTGAAATATCTGGGTGAATGTGGCGACGCACTCGTCGGGCGACTCGCTGGCGCGGCTGTCATTTCACCGCCGTTCAATCTCGCGCTTAGCGCACAGAAAATGGCGGATGGCATAGGCGGCCTCTACGCGCGGTATTTCGTCCGCAAGATGCAGGGCAAGGTGGAAGCCAAAGTTCACCTGTTGAACGGCAAAATCGACCTCGAACGGGTGCGCGCCGCCCGCAATTTCCTCGAATTTGATGATGCTTGCACCGCCCCGATAAACGGTTTTCGCGATGCAGCGGAGTATTATGCCTATGCAAGCTGTGGACAGTATATCGGCGGAATCGCTGTACCGACATTGATCTTACGTTCCACTGACGACCCCTTCTTCGGCGATGACATCCCCCATGAGGCCATCCGCAGCAATCCGCATCTGTATCCCGTCATCACGTCACAGGGCGGACACGTCGGGTTTGTGGAGGGGACGCTGCCGGGTCGCTATCGCTTTTGGGCCGAACGACAGGCGGCGCGTTTTCTGGCGACGGTGTTTGGGTAGCGCGAAGCGCATTACACGCAAAGTCGCGAAGGTGCAAAGGACATGCTGTAGCGTCAATCTGCCAGGTTGACCTGACCACGACACAACGGGAGTGAATGGGAGTCGAACCCACCGTCGCCTGTTCTGCACAGCCGACCACCGATTTTGAAGACCGGGGCATCCACCGGGACACATTCACCCCCAAACAGGCCGATTATAACGAGTGCCCGGTTGGATTGCACGGGTGGTTGCTGGCGCCGGACTGCAATTGGACTCCAGACGTGTCTGGCAACTGGTTGTAGGCGAATCGCGTGGCGCAGTTTACAGTAGATGCAGACTATCCCCACACAATAAGGTGATACACATGGTCGATTCGGTCACATTCACGATTATTCAAGCATCTACTGCCCATCTGGATACGCTTGTGCCCTTGTTTGATAGCTATCGTATCTTCTATAAGCAGCCGTCGGACGAAGCCGCCGCCCGCGACTATTTACAGGCCCGTCTGGGGAATGATGAAGCGGTGGTCTATCTCGCGCTGGACGGTGAACGGCGTGGATTGGGCTTCACCTTGCTCTACCCGACTTTTTCATCCATTGGCCTGCGGCGGGTGTGGATATTGAATGATTTGTATGTGAGGCCGGATGCGCGCCGCTCGGGTGTGGCGCGTGCCTTGCTGGCGCGCGCCCGACAACTGGGCACAGATACGGCTGCCCGCGCCCTGATGCTCTCAACGGCGGTAGACAACATCCCCGCCCAAACCCTCTATGAAGCGCAGGGCTGGCAGCGCGAGACGCACTTTTTCACCTATTGGCTGCGGCTGTGATAGGTTCTTTTTAGGGCAATGGCATAGTCTGAATTAGGTCTGGCACGACAAGGCCCGGCATTTTGCTTATGCTGTAATAGAGTTCTGAACGTTTTCTGAACCATATTGTGGCATACTGTATGCAAATTACAGACCATGACCTTAGAAGGACTGCACACGATGTTGAATACCACATTTCGTCCCGAACAGATTCACGCCAGCGCATGGATTGCCCCCGGCGCGGTTGTCGTTGGCGATGTGACATTGGAAGAGGATGTCAATGTCTGGTTTAATGCCGTCATTCGTGGCGATACCGAAGCGATCAGAATCGGCGCACGCACAAACATTCAAGATGGCTGCATCCTCCATGCCGACCCCAACATACCCCTGACCATTGGCGAAGGGGTGATCGTCGGGCATGGCGCGATTTTGCATGGCGCGACCATCGGCAGCAATGTCCTCATCGGGATGGGCGCGATTGTTTTGAATGGCGCGGTCATTGGCGATGATTGCATCATCGGCGCGGGCGCAGTCGTCACCGAAGGGCAGGAATTCCCATCGGGTTTGATGGTGGTTGGTAATCCCGCCAATATTAAGCGGGCGCTGCAACCGCAAGAAATCGCACGGACTACGGTGTCGGCGCTCAATTATGTAAGACGCGCCAGTGCCTTTCGTAATGGGTCATCGTGACATGCCGACTCGTCCCAATATGTCCTTGCACAGTTAACGGCGTATCCCCTACAATAGCGGCCTATTGGCTTTTGGCTGCTGGTCGCTTGCCACTCCATCGCTCTCTATCACAGGAATAGAGGCTGTAGTATGCCCTTTCGCTATCAATGGGATGATGACGCCCGCACGATTTTACGACTCATCGCGCCGGCAGACTGGAATTGGAAAGACTATCATCACGTCGCGCATGTGGCGCGTTTCGCCATGAACAACGGCGGCGAGACGATAGATGTCATCCTCGATTTTCGCGAGAGTCGGCGTACCCCGCGCGGCATCCATGCCCACGGGCGCACCTTCGGCAAACCCGACCACGCCAAACAAACCGGACGCACGATCATCATTGGACTCGATTCGGAGTCTATCACGCAGTTAACAGGCGATGACCCATCTACAGCCCACATCAATGAGGGGCATACGCTCTATTTTGTCGATACCGATGCAGAAGCACAGTCGCTGTTAGCTCAATGGCGGGCATTGTGACATACGCCCCCTGCCTGATGCAGCTTCACAATTTAATCGGATAACGGTTATTACGTGTGCGCCGATTGACTGACTGCTCTACGAACCGCCAAACCCCCACCCCTAATCCCTAAAACCCAATCCCTTACGCGCTGTGGTGTATTGCGACTAGAACGAAAGTTCTATTTGTGCTATACTGCGACTTACATTTGACCTGCCGAAAAGCCGATTTGCACAGCCACGCCATGCACACCATAATACATTCACGACCCGATACTTATTCATCCCCAGGACCAGACATGACGGAGCAGTTCGTCGAAATCTTCCCGATTGCCCCCGCTGCTATCCCACCCCTCACGGCCTATATGCTCGGTTTTAGTGGTGGACGCAAAAACATCGGCGGCAAGCTGGCCTATCATCTGACGCGCACGTCACCCGGTCAGTGGATTTGGACAGATGGGCATCTGCTGACGGATGTGCCCTTATCGGCGAGTGAATTGGAAATTGCCATTGACCTGCTGCACACCGATGACCCGGAACGATACGGCACGTTAATGGCGATTGTCGAAGACATCGACTGGCGCATCACGGCAGGGGCACAGGCCGATTTTTTGAATCGCACCAGACTGCGCGACCTCGAACCAGCGATTAAGCAGGCGCTGGCCCAAGCGACCATCAGCGGCCCGCATTTTCGCATCGAGCGTGAACCGCGCGTCCACACCCATATCGTCAATGATGCGCCCGCCCTCGCCCTGACACTGCGCTCACGCATCCTCTATGAGCATGATTTGCAGGCTGTTGCTGCGCGGGTGGATAAAACGCGCGAACTGGTCGGCCTCTGGGTGATGGACAAATCGGCAGACAGCATGATTGGCACAATTGTGCGGACGATGGGCAAGGCGGGCGCTATGCGCGATAAGCTGCTGAGCCTGACCAAACGCCCGGAAATGCAAACCATCATCCAGAATGCCGCAGACGATGAACCGGTCTTGCGCGTCAACAGCGGACGCAGCGACTATGATTATGTCGCCAGCGCCCTGCGCGTCCTCATCCGCCCCGACAGCCGCGATGACCGCGAACGCTTTGGCATCAATGGCGAACATCTGACCCGCGCGCTGAAGATGACGCCCGCGTATCGTTCGTCGCTGGTCAAAGTCATGAGCGACATCGCCAAAAATGCCGGACTCATCGACAGCGCCTTCAATACGCGCACGCATCCCGATAATTTCCTCACCATTCGCCCCAATCTGAGCGTGCAATTTGCGAACAATCGCGTGCGAAAGTACAAAGCGCAAACGCTGGCGAACGACTTCGCACAGTGTGGTGTGTTTCAAAAACGGCGTTACTTCCTCAAAAATCCGATTCGCATCGCCGTCATTAACACGCTCGATGAAAAAATAGACGATTTTATCGAGGCCATGCGCCGCAATCTCGAACGGCAGTATGGCTTCACCGTTGAACTCATCCGCGAACGCAAAGTCCGCAAAGTGTCTAATAAAACGCTGGAAAGTGCCGTCAAAGTGGTGGCGGACGAAAACGCCCATATCGTGCTGGCCTTTTTCCCGGATGTGCCCGCTGTCGATGACGAAGAGGACGAAGACTATCGCCGCGTGAAATCCCTGACCCTGGGGCGCGGCATCGCCTGTCACATCATCCGCCACAGCACCGTGCATGACCCGGATTCAATGGCGACTGTCGTCATGGGCTTATTGGGCAAGACGGGCAATTCGCCCTATGTGCTGGCTGACCCGATTACCTATGCCGATACTGTTGTCGGGCTGGACATTGTGCGGCAGTCGCAAAAAGACGCCGACCACATCACCGCTATCGCCCGCATTTATGACCAGAGTGGTCAACTGCTGCGCTATATCGTCCACAATGTCGAACTCGAACCGGGCGACCCGATTCCGCTGATTGTGATGCAGACGTTGTTCCCGCTGGATGCTTTTGGCGGGCAGCGCATCGTGATTCATCGGGATGGCGCGTTCAGTCGGGATGAACGCGAACTGCTCACCCGTTGGGCGGGCGTGCTCAAAGCCCAATTCGCCACCGTCGAAATCTTCAAACGGGGGTCGCCGCGTTTGTATGCGCTCGAAAAGGGGGTCGTGCAGCCGACGTGGGGCAGCGCCTTCAAACTCAACGCCAGCGAAGCCGTGCTGGTCTCGTCACAGGCGGAAGATGACGCCACACCCCGTCCGCTGTTGATTCGTGTTGATGGCCTGGCGATTGATGATGGGCTGCATTCGGTGCTGGTATGGACACTGCTGCATTATGGGATGCTGCGCCCGCCGCGCCTGCCCGTCACAGTGACCTATGCCGATGAAATGGCGCGCTGGCTGGAAAAAGGCCATCTCCCCGACGCCACCGAAGCCGATGTCCCCTTCTGGTTGTAGTCACACCCCCGCAAATTGGCTGCGCTGGCAATCTCGTCGAACTATTGAATAGCATACCCCCCCGCTTAGGGGGTGGCGTGCAATAGACAATCTCCGATAGCGTATAATAAGAGTGGCACGGGCTAGTAGAGGGCACTATTCCCATGACAAGTCTCATCTGTCTGGCAGCGACATTCCTGTTTTTGGGCATTTTCATCATTCCGGTGGTGCTGCGTCAGCGACGGGCCAACACGATTATTGAATCCGTGCGCGAAGACGATACATTGTTCCTCACGTCAGCGTGGGATTTGGCGCGTTATGAGATAGCGCCGATTGACATGCCGCAAGCCAACCGTAAACTGCGCTGGCGGCGGGCGGTGATGAGTGTCGGCGATAAGGGCGTGGCGCTGTATGATCTGCGAACGGGTATCGACGGGAAATTCGCGTTTACACCCGGTGAACTGCGCTGGTTTGGTCGGCCTACAAAGTATATCTATGGCATGAATGAAATGTGGCTGCATGTGCAGATTGGCGTGGCGTGGTATATCGTCAAAGCGCGCTTTCACATCACCACCATGCAAGCCCTCGTCCGCGCGCTCAAACACATCGCGACGGATGAGCAGGTCATCGCCTATCGTCGCCGTCGTCCCTATATTCATCGTGACCTCACGCCCGCCTATCTCGCCGAGCAGGATATTCATGGCGCATGGGAACTCAAACAGCGTGTTGACCTCTATTTGATGCCGCTGCATCTGGTGTTGTTTCGTCACGGCGAAGTTGACCGCGTGATTGACCTGCACGACATACAGAATATCGCCGCCTTTAAACGATTGGATGCGCCGGAAGCGGACGGTCTGCTGCGTTTTAGCACCGGCGTGGAAACACTGGCGTTCGCGCTGCAAGATTATGGTTCATGGGCAGATTCGCTGGCGGAAGCGGCTAAACGCACACTGGAAGAACCCCCCATCCGCAAGCAAAAGTCGCAGGACGACGATGATTGGGATGTCGAGGACGAATACGAACCAGAGGCTGCGGTGCGTGCCGCTGGCGAATAGATGATTGAACCGCAAAGCGCGCATAGGTCGCAAAGGGTAAGGCAATGGGGTTTTCTGACTACCTGACACTTACAGGCAAACAATATAAGGTGACAGTATCCCCCACACGTTAAAACGTGCGACTGCCCGCAAGTCACGTCATCTGAAGCTGACACGATCAGCCCAATCGCGCGTATTGCACAAAACAATTGTCCACTTCAGTGGCAGTGGCACTGTGGCAGCCCGATGATTTATCGTCTGGCGCTGGACTCTTTTATCTCTTGAACGCTTGCTTCCACTTTGTCAATGTTGTTCACTATCTGAGGGTTGTGTTATGGATACAGGTTTACTCTATATCGGTGTGCCGCTGGTGTTCGCGCTGATTGCCGGGGGCGTCTACGCCTATACGGGGTATCGCAATCGCCATAACATCGCGGCAGCCTATATCACCTATCAAGCCCTGCGCCAGACCGACCCCTTGTACATTCAACCGCCGGGTGTGCATTATCAACATCAGCCGTGGCCTGCGCGAATGTCGCTGTTTGAACAGTCCGGGATACTGGTGCTGCGCCGCCATCAACTGGAAATTCACCCCTATCTCCCCAAACTCACCAAACCGCAGATATTCGATGTTGATGGTTTATGCTGGTTCAGGCGACATCGTGGCCCGGGCGAAAACAGTGATGAAGTGTTCACCCATCGGCTGGAACTGCACTTTCACAATCACAATGACACCTGGCATGTGCTGGTGTTGAGACTGGACGATAGCGATATTGAACGTTTCATGCAAAGTCTGAAACAGGTGACGCCCATCTATCCCCGTCATCATCCTTATACCATCTTCAAACCCGCCACCGGGCAAATTGCGACACAGGACATTCACGGTCGCTGGACACACGGCGCGAAGTACAAGCTCTATCTATCGTCGGTTGACCTGATTATCGCGAAGGGTCGGACGGTGATTGACCGGATTCCATTTGATGAGATTACCGATGTGGCGGCGCTGCGCCGGATTGATACGCGCATGGCGCTGGCGGGATTGGTGCGCTTTCGGGCGAA
>CAZTLI010000160.1:0-10718 GCA_964614375.1 uncultured Anaerolineaceae bacterium | reverse complement strand
AGAAATCATGGCGAGGCGTCAAGCCCATGCCTCGAATGACATGATTAATCGCTTGCACACGAAATTCGCGATCATGGCACGCCTCTACAAACTGATTGACCATGTCGCGGATTGCAGCGTCATCGGTTAATTCATACACACCAACGGCTGAGACTTCACGCTTCTCTAGCACTTCGGCTTGCACCAGTCCGTCGAGTTCGCGCCCGACTGTTCGCACATCTCGGCCTATGTAACGCGCGATATTCTCGGCGGATTCAGTCGTATGTGGATTATCGTGGAAAAAGCGAACGAGATCCCATTTAACAAAAGAATTCACCCGCTTTTGAAGGAAATCGACCCAAACAGGATCAATGCTGCTGTCGCGGTTGCTCTGTACCATCCGCTTTGTCCTCCTTGTGTGATCCCTCCACTTTGAAGTTGGCTTTGGCGGGATTCGATGTCAATGGTGTGATGTCACCTATAAATATAGCCGGGATAAGACCCTGACGCAAAATCTATCTGGCATCCCGGTTGCGCCTTACGCACGTTGGGCCGCACGATCCTCTTTTAAGTGACACTGTTTGTATTTCTTGCCACTGCCACACCAACAAGGGTCGTTGCGCCCTAACTTTTCCTTCGCCGTTTTTCGGACGGTTTCTGGCCTGTTCGCTGCCGCCCCATTACCAGATACCGTTCGCATCGGTCGGCGTGCGGGTTGGCGTTGGGCAACTTGCACCTGCATACTAAAAATCATCCGCACCATTTGCAGATGAATGTTATCCTGCACATCTTTGAACATATTGAACGCTTCCCGCTGATATTCCACCAACGGGTCGCGCTGCGCGACAGACATCAAGCCAATACCTTCACGCAGAATATCCAAATCGGTCAGATGACGCTGCCAATTGGAGTCGATGGCACGTAGTACGGCTTGCCGTTCTGCACGGTGCATCAACCCATCTTCCACGGCATTAAGTTCCGCAGCTTTTTTGGCATACATCGCATGGGCAGCGGCGATAAGCTCTTCTTCCAATTCATCAAGTGACCTGCCCGACATCGTTTCTGGCGTAATCTCTGCCGGAACCGGGAAAATGGTATAGAGATGGTGATGTAATGCCTCCAAATCCGTATCGTCTGGCTCACCAACTTCCGGGAGGAAAGTATCGAGTGCATCCGTAATCAAGTCGTCGATGACTTCCAAAATCGCAGGTGTCAGGTCATCGCTAATGACCCAATTGCGCCGCTGCTCATAGATGATTTCACGTTGACGATTCACCACATCATCATATTCCAGCACGCGCTTGCGGATGTCAAAGTTATGCCCCTCTACGCGCACCTGTGCTTGCGATACTGATTTTGTAATCATCGCGTGTTCAAGTGGCTCATCTTCGGGCATATTCGCCCACGACATGAAATTCTTCACCCGATCACCCATAAACCGCTGCATCAGATCATCTTCCAGACTCAAGAAGAAGCGGGTTTCACCGGGATCGCCTTGCCGTCCCGAACGTCCTCGAAGCTGGTTATCAATCCGACGGGCTTCATGGCGTTCTGTGCCGAGTACATATAAACCACCCACATCAAGGATATGCTGCTTATTTTTGGCACATTCCTCCCGCGCCGTCATCAAGGCTTTTTTCCATTGATCGGGCGACGCCTCAGTCACATCAACACCCTGCTTCTGGAGCATGTCGCGTGCCTGCCCCTCTGGGTTACCACCAAGCAAAATGTCCACACCACGTCCCGCCATATTGGTCGCGATGGTCACTGCGCCGGGACGACCTGCCTGGGCGATGATTGTCGCCTCGCGTTCATGTTGTTTGGCGTTCAATACCTCATGATCGACTTTAGCGCGAGTCAGGAGTTTACTGAGATGCTCAGACGTTTCAATCGCGACTGTACCAACCAGCACAGGTTGACCTCGCTCTTGTCGTGACTTAATTTCATCTACAACTGCGTTCCATTTGGCGCGCGCGGTCATGAAAATGAAGTCATCATTATCCTCACGAATGACGGGCAGATTCGTTGGGATAGCCACCACTTCGAGATCATAAATCTTCTCGAATTCCTCTGCCTCTGTAACCGCTGTACCCGTCATGCCTGCCAGTTTATCGTACATGCGGAAGAAATTCTGATACGTAATCGTCGCCAGTGTCAGATTCTGACGGCGGATTTGCACCCCCTCTTTAGCTTCTATCGCTTCATGCAACCCTTCAGAGAAACGGCGCCCGTGCATCAGGCGTCCTGTGAATTCATCGACAATGATGACTTCACCATCCTGAACAATATATTCCTTATCGCGATGATACAGCGCGTGAGCGCGCAAGCAATTGTCGAGATATGGAATGAGTTCCGCGTTCTCCGGGTCATATAATCGTTCGATATTGAGCTTGTGTTCAACCTTTTCGACACCCGATTCTGTCAAATAGGCCACCCGGTCTTTAATATCGACCACGTAATCACCATCGGGTTCCTCATCTTCCACACTGTCCGGTGTGCTGCGTTTGAGGGTTTTGACGATAGCAGCAAAGGTCTTGTAATGCTCAGATGGCGGGTCTGCTGGGCCAGAAATAATCAGCGGCGTCCGCGCTTCGTCAATGAGGATGCTGTCTACCTCATCGACAATTGCATAGCGCAGTTCCCGCTGGGCAATCTGGCTTTGATCATAGGCCATATTCGCCCGTAAATAATCAAACCCATACTCGTTATTTGTGCCATACGTAATATCGGCATTATAGGCTTCCTGGCGTGTTACAGGGCGCAAATTCTGATAACGCGCATCATCGGAAGGATAGTCAGGGTCATACAAAAACGATGACAGCGCCGGGTTCTGCCCCATACTTTGAATCACACCTGCGGATAAGCCAAGCAGATGATAAATCGGCCCCATCGTTTGCAGACCTACTTTACTCAGATAATCATTGGGAGTAACCAGATGCGCGCCGCGCCGTTCAAGGGCATTCAGATACAACGGCAGTGTGGCAACCAGGGTCTTACCCTCGCCAGTACGCATTTCAGCGATACGGCCTTGATGCAACACCATCCCGCCAATCAATTGCACATCATAAGGCCGCAGCCCAATCGTCCGAACTGCTGCTTCCCGCACAAGGGCAAAGGCCTCAACCAGAATATCGTCCAACGTTTCGCCATTCGCCAGACGTTGGCGGAACGCATCCGTCTTCGCGCGCAGTTGCTCATCGCTGAGATTTTGCATAGCTGGCTCAAGAGCATTGATTTCATCGACAACCAGACGATACTGAGCTAGCGCCCGTTCGGTTGGGTCGCCAATGACTTTCTTCACCAGTTTTCTGAACATTCAATCACCCTTCTATCGGGATCGTGCGAGATTGCGACTGCCTATTATAACATATGTCAATAAGCAAGCCGTTAGAAAGAGCGCATAGCCAATGCAATCGTGACAGCCCTATCCGTCCATCTGACCGACTACAATTGCTTGACTGCGAAGTCTGTCGAGCGTGTTGGGGCTGGCATCCAGCAGGTTACCTATTGAAATAGTATGCTTATAAAGGTGGAGAGTGGTTATGGGCGATAATCATCGCGGGTGAGGCATCAATACATTTCCCAACGACGCAGGTATATTTGAGGAAAGTGATAACCTGTTGACATTGACAGTGCTTTATAGCCATGAGTCCATTACCAGCTACACGCTATAATGAATAAAAGTATAGTCCTGCTCAAAGTGCATCGTCAAGGTGTATCATGTTAATGGCTGTATTTCAGAAACGTGACAAAATCGTGTTGTACAAAGATATACCGTTCACAATCCCTGTAAAAACAGGTGGGAAACAGGAAATATTGTGAATATCATTTCACTTTTACACAACTTGCCAACGATCTGAAGTGCAGCCGCACATCATCACAATAAATAATTCATAAAGGATTCGCGTTATGGAATACACCAGGCCAGGGCGTACCGGGTTGAAAGTCAGCCGGCTGTGTTTGGGTACAATGACATTTGGCTGGTCTGCCGATGAACAAACCAGCTTCGACATTATGGACGCCGCAATCGACGCAGGCATCAACTTTTTCGACACTGCCGACATTTATTCGCGCTGGATAGACGGCAATCAAGGCGGTGAATCAGAAGCGATCATCGGCAAATGGTTGAAGGCTAAATCGCGACGGGATGTGATTATTGCGACGAAAGTACGCGGACAAATGTGGAAAAATCCCAATGGCGAAGGTCTTAGCCGCAGCCACATTCTGCAAGCCGTTGAGGATAGCCTGCGCCGCCTGCAAACCGATTACATCGACCTCTATCAAACCCATTGGCCTGACGACGACACCCCACTCGAAGAAACCCTTTCCACATTGGACAGCCTCGTCCAGTCGGGAAAAGTGCGTTATATCGGCGCGAGTAATCATCCGGCATGGTTGCTGACGAAAACGCTCTGGGTGAGCGATGTGCATAAACTCGTGCGCTATGATTGTTTACAACCCCACTACAGCCTCCTCCATCGCAGCGAATACGAACGTGAACTCGCCGCACTGTGTGCCGACCAGCAAATTGGTGTCATTCCCTATAGCCCACTTGCAGCGGGATTTCTCACTGGAAAATACACACGCGCCAATCAAACACCGGATAGCACCCGTTCGAGTGGCGGGCTTATACAACGTCTGGTGAAGAATGAGGACGCATTCAAGGCGCTCGATAGTGCCACCGACATCGCCAATGCTCATGATTCATCTGTCGCGCATGTGGCACTGGCGTGGATGCTCGCCCAACCGACTGTGACTGCACCCATCATCGGCGCGCGCACAGTCGCCCAATTGCAGCAGCTCACAGGCGCAGTTGACCTGAAGTTGTCTGCCGAAGAAATCCAGTTGCTGAATACCGTCACAAACATGTTTTAGGATGCCAGTCACACATGATGTCTTCACGCCCGGTCATTCACTGGTTTCGGCGCGATTTGCGTCTTGAAGATAACACTGCGTTGTACGCGGCCTTGGGGTCGGGTCATCCTGTGTTGCCTGTCTTCATCTTCGATCCGGCAATATTGAACAGCCCGAATACAGGCGCGCCGCGAGTTAAATTCTTGCTGAAGGCTTTACAATCGCTGCATTCATCGTTGCGAGAACGCGGCAGCGGACTGCTTATCCGTCACGGTTCGCCTGACAGCATCATCCCACAACTTGTCACCGACTTTGAGGCAGCCGCGTTGTATTACAACCACGACTATACGACCTATGCGCGCAAGCGGGACACAACAGTCAACGAGGTCATTACAATTCCCATCCACAGTCACCACGATATTCTGCTGCTATCGCCGGGTGAGGTGATGAAGGCCGATGGCACGCCTTACACTGTCTTCACCCCGTTCAAAAAAACATGGCTCACCATACCAAAAGCAGCAACCAATCCCACACAAATTACCGGACAGTTTTATCAATCTGACAGCCTGAACAACGTATACATCCCCTCACTCGCTGAATTCGGATTTGGCAACACAATTGATGTGCCGGATGCCAGTGAGCAGGCAGCCTCGACCAAACTTGACAATTTCCTGTCTAGCCGCGTCTTTAACTATGCAGAAGCGCGGGATAGTATGGCGGATACGCCTGAATACGGCACATCGCGGTTATCGCCATACTTTCGCTTTGGCATCCTGTCCATTCGCACAGGCTACTGGCGTTCACGAGATGCTTATGACACACTAAGCGATACTATTGCCCAAAAGTCTATTGAGACATGGGTGAGCGAACTCATATGGCGCGACTTTTACCACCATATCCTCTACCACTTCCCGCATGTGCAGCGTGGTAATTTCCGTTACGACTATGATGAACTGCTCTGGCGCGATGTGTCTGATGAACTCGCAGTCTGGCAATCCGGGCACACAGGCTATCCCGTCGTGGATGCGGCAATGCGGCAATTACAGGGAATCGGTTGGATGCACAATCGGGCGCGGATGATCGTTGCTAGCTTTCTCACAAAAGATTTGCTCATTGACTGGCGGCACGGTGAACGCCATTTCATGCGATGGCTGATTGATGGTGACGTCGCAGCGAATAACGGTGGGTGGCAGTGGGCAGCGGGCACAGGGACAGATGCACAACCCTATTTTCGCATCTTTAACCCGGTGTCGCAGTCAAAGAAGTTCGACCCTCACGGCATGTATATCCGCAGATGGATACCTGAACTACGCGCTGTGCCTGACCAGCATATCCATGAACCCTGGACAATGGATACACCCCCCACCCGGTATCCAGCGCCAATTGTTGACCACCAATTCGCCCGGCAACGCGCACTGAGCGTTTATAAGGCTGCTCGTGAGTCGGCCAATTCGTAAATCTACCAGCCAGGCATTACCCGATATAGCTATGTAGCGTTATAGTTTCTACAGGTCAGTTACCAAACACCTGCACAGTTAGGCAATTAGAAAAAGAGCGTTGATAGAATTGGAGGTTACCTCATGCAAGGTTTAATGATGGATTACCCGCTGCTGCTGACAGGCATCATGCAGCGCGCCAACACCTTATTTCCCCATAAAGAAGTGGTTACCCGCGTTGGAGAAAATGAATATCACACCTATACTTATGCCGAATTTTATGCCCGCACAAAACGCTTGGCCAATGTATTGCACAAACTCGGTGTCGAACCGGGTGACCGGGTTGGCACGTTGGCGTGGAACAACTTCCGGCATCTGGAACTCTATTTTGGCATTCCGGGCATTGGTGCGGTGTGTCATACCCTCAATTTGCGCTTACCAGCCGATCAACTCACATATATTATCAATCACGCCGAAGACAAAGTAATCTTCGTGGATGATAGTCTGCTGCCACTCCTGCACGCCATTGCTGACCAGCTCACAACGGTTAAGCATTTTGTCATCATGACCGAGCGTGACAGTTTACCAGAAACCACCCTGCCCAACGCGCGGCACTATGAACACTTGCTAGCAGAAGCATCACCCGATTATGTGTGGCAGATGTTTGACGAAAATACAGCAGCAGCAATGTGTTATACCTCCGGCACAACAGGCAATCCCAAAGGCGTCCTCTATTCCCATCGCGCGCTCTATCTGCACACGCTTGCAGAGTGTATGACCGATCTCTTTCAGCTATCCGAGCGTGATGCGATTATGCCCGTTGTGCCTATGTTTCATGCGATGGCATGGGGGCTGGTCTTCGCGGCGACGTTAGCAGGTGCAAAACAAGTTTTTCCGGGACGATTTATGCAGCCCGTGAATCTCGCGCAGATTATCGAGCGCGAAAAAATCACGCTCACCGCGGGCGTGCCGACCCTATGGTTGGGCTTGCAGCAGGTACTGGAAAAAGAAGATTATGATATTTCTTGTTTGCGGGCGATGCCTGTCGGGGGTTCGGCAGCACCGCGCGCGATGATCGAAGCCTATGATAAAAAATTTGGTGTGCGAATTATCCACGCATGGGGCATGACCGAAATGTCGCCCATCGGCAGTATCAGCAACATTAAAAGCCACATGGAAGCATGGCCCGAAGACCAGCAGTATGCCGTGCGGTCTAAACAGGGCTTCACACCCCCACTGGTCGAAATGCGCGGTATTGATGAACATGGTAACGAAATCCCCTGGGATGGTAAAACAATGGGTGAATTACAGGTACGCGGCCCGTGGGTCATTCGTGGATACTACAAAGACGAACGCGGCAAAGATGCGTTCATGGATGGCTGGTTCCGCACCGGTGATGTGGTATCGATTGACAGCGAAGGTTATATGAATATCGTTGACCGCACCAAAGACCTTGTAAAAAGTGGTGGCGAGTGGATTTCCACTGTGGAGCTTGAAAATGCAATCATGTCACATCCAGATGTGAAAGAGGCGGCAGTCATCGCCCTGCCCCATCCCAAATGGCAGGAACGCCCTTTGGCAACCGTTGTCAAGCGCGAAGAGGCAGATGAAGACAAGGTGAAAGCCGAAATCTACGCGCTGCTCGAAAAACACTTCGCCAAATGGCAATGGCCAGATGATATTGTGTTCATAACTGAAGTGCCCAAAACCAGCGTCGGCAAATTCGATAAAAAAGTGCTGCGTGTGCAATTTGAGGATTACAAATTACCCACCACATAAAACGAGCGGGCGGTTCGATTGTGAGCCGCCCGTTTTCATTCGTTGAATAATTCGCCAACACTGCGCCCTTCATGGGCACGCATCAACACTTCTGCCAGCATGGGCGCGACGGAGAGAATGGTCATGTTGGGTAGTATCTGATCGTCTTTGAGGGGCAGTGTGTTTGTCAAAATGATTTCTTTCAAGTTGAGCGCTGCGAGGCGCTGTACCGCTTTTTCAGCCAGAAAGGCGTGTGAAAATGCCAGGTATATATCCTTTGCCCCGCTTTCCCGGATGACTTTCACCGCATTCACGACGCTGCCTGCGGTATTGACCTCATCATCCACCAGCAGCACATTGCGGTCACAGACATCGCCTATAATGGTTAATGCTTCAGGGCGTTCGGCATTATCTACACGGCGTTTTTCGACCATTGCCACCGGTACAGCGAGCTTCTCTGCCCAGTTGCGGGCGCGCTTGGCAAAGCCTAAGTCCGCCGCAACTACCGTTAAATCTGGAATGGCTTTTTCACGTACATAGTCACTGAGTATGTGAAATGCGGTGAGCGCATCGCCCGGAATGTTGAAAAATCCCTGAATCTGTCCCGCATGTAAATCGACGGTCATATAGCGGTCTGCGCCCGCTACCTCAATCATGTTAGCGACCAAACGGGCTGTGATAGGCACGCGCGGCTGATCTTTTTTGTCGGAGCGGGTGTAACACAGATACGGCACAATGACATTAATTCGCCATGCTGAATCTCGCTTCAGCGCATCAATCATAATCAGCAGTTCCATAAAATTGGAATGAATCGGCGAGGCGATGGTCTGTACCAGATAGACATCCTGTCCGCGCACACTTTCATTCAACTTCACAAAGATATTTTCATTGGAAAATACGGTGCGCTCGTATTCACCCAATGTCAAATCTTCATAAGCCGGATAACGATTGAGACAATCGACAATCTGCTGACTCAAATCATGTGTGGCTGAACCACAAAACACTTTTATGTCGCCAAACGTCCGCATAAACTGTGGGATTCCTCTCGTTGTTATCGATACATCTTTATACTGCGGGCACAATCATGAGTGATGGGTCTCAAGTCGATTCTTGATGTGTTGACCAGATAGTCAATTCCCGCAGCAGGTCACCAACCGCTCGTTGTGGATCAATCTCTCGTTTTTGGATTCGCTCAATCATCTGTGCAAACGTCTCTGGCGAGACCGCTGCTCGGAGGCGCGTCATCAACGTCTCGCGCAGGCGTTCATAGAGTTCAATCTCGATATGAATATGGTCGATGTCGCGCAAGGAGCCTGTTTCGATAAGGTGTTGGCGATGCTGTTGAATTGCGTCTGTGAGCACCTCAATACCTTTACTGTCTTTGGCGACAGTCTCGACAATAGGCGGTATCCAATCCGAAATCGCCAGATTGCCTGTCGGCGGATGGTCAACCGGCATCAAACTGCCATGATGCGACACCATTTGGCTGCGGGCGGCGGGATGCCCCATTTCAATCATCGCCCGCAGGCCGCGAACGGTATGTTGCGCGCCGGGTCGGTCTGCTTTATTGACCACAAGCACATCAGCGATTTCCAATATGCCCGCTTTAATGGCCTGAACATCATCGCCCAAACCGGGCGCTTCGATAACAATAGTCGTATGTGCAGTCCGCACAATATCGACCTCGCTCTGCCCCGCGCCAACGGTTTCGACCAGCACGTAATCAAAACCCGCCGCATCCAACACCCGAATTGCGTCACGGGTGGCCTTTGCCAGACCACCTAAACTACCGCGCGTCGCCATGCTGCGAATAAACACGCCATCGTCGCCCGATAAATCGCGCATTCGGATACGATCACCCAGTATCGCCCCGCCAGAAAAAGGGCTGGTGGGGTCAACGGCGATGATACCGACAGTGCTGCCCCTTTCGCGTAATGCCTTAGCCAGGGCATTCACCAGTGTGCTCTTACCTGTACCGGGCGCACCCGTAATACCAACGACCCATCCACTTCCCGTATGCGGAAACAAAGCCGCGAGCGCGTCGTCCATACCCGCACGCTCGTTCTCGACCATCGTCAACATCCGCGCGATAGCACGACGGCGGCCTTGTAAGACATCCTCTACCAGCGTCTGAATCATCAATGGTTAGTCCGCCGAAGCGATAACGCTGTTGATATAGGTGACGATTTCTTCGGTTGCCGTACCCGGCCCAAATATCCCCGTGATGCCGAGTTGCCGCAGTGCCGTCTTATCTTCTTCGGGAATAATGCCACCGACCATAATCGGCACATCTGCCAGATCATGGGTATCCATCACTTCGCGTATACGCGGCACAAGGGTCATGTGTGCGCCACTTAGAATACTTAGTCCCACAACATCGACATCTTCTTGAAGCGCCGCTTCCGCTATCATTTCGGGTGTTTGACGCAAACCGGTATAGATGACTTCAAAACCTGCATCGCGCAATGCACGCGCAATGACCTTCGCGCCGCGATCATGCCCATCCAAACCGGGTTTTGCGATTAAGATACGTGCCATGCGGTGTGCCATGTACTGCCTTCCTGAATGTGCGTTTTTAAATGACAGTTGGACTGCCTCAGGTGATTATAACAAATCTACATCCGTACACCACGTCCACTGAAGCGACAAACCACCCGATTTCCATCGTCAAATATCATAAACCGTACCTTT
>CAZTLI010000159.1:0-10821 GCA_964614375.1 uncultured Anaerolineaceae bacterium | reverse complement strand
AACGCCGCGCCCATTTCGCCACCTTCGCTTTCAAAATCCTCGCCGCGACCAATATCCTGTGGGCGTTGTGGTTGTTGACGCCGGATAATCGCCTGCCGCTGCCGGTTGTGTTGCTGATCGCGATGGGTTTGTTGATGTGGATGGGTGTGCGGGGATTGCAATTCGTGCGCGATGGCACACAGGCAGGCGATGTAGACCGCTGGTTGACCGACTCCGGCACGGATTCGGCGTTATTTATTCAAGCTGACCACGATGGCGAAAAAGCCGCCACCGAGGGCGATGCTCGTGTCTATATAATGGTCGGGTCGGAGTAGATGGGTTCAACCCGGTGCATAAAGGTGGATAGCGCATGATGGAAAAACGAAAACGCAAAAACTCAGATGCACCCATTGCTCAAGGCGGTTTGCTGGCGGCGGTGTTACATGGCATTCTGGGCGTATTGGCAGGTGTCCTCCGCATCACCGCGATGGCAGGGGCATGGGCAGCGCGCCAATCCGGGCGCTTCATCCGCTGGTCGTGGACACAAACAATCAATGCGGTACGTGCGTCGTTCCGTTTCACCGGTTCGGCAATCGTCTGGACGTGGAATCTGCCGGGACGGATATGGCGGGCATGGCATGGCAATCGACCCGAAAAGCCCGAAACCATTCGCCTCATTGAACGGCGCTACAGCCGGCGCTTCCGCTATCTGGCACACATTACCGTGTATGGAATCGCGCAACTCATCGCGTGGGCGAACTATTCTAGTTATATGAACTTTATGTCTGAAGATTCCCGAATATTCTATCAGACTCCGCTGACATTCACACTGGTCTGGGGCGCGATTTTGCTGCTGCACACGCTCTCATACTTCAATAACGAAGCCAGAGATCGCGCGATACAGGAAGAAATGATACGCAGCGGCGATTGGTCACAAAAACCCAAACGTACCCGCAGCTACGAAGAAGAAACCCTTGTCGAGAACGTACCTTATCGCGACGCCGAACGGGTTCTGCGTTTGACAGACGATGGCGAACTGGTCGGTATGGACGAAGGCGGCTGGTCGCCGCCACAAAATGGACAGGCACAGGGCTGATGTTATTGACAAGAGCTGCACAATGATATACGCAAGATGTTAGAAGGGGTTGTGTTTGTAGAAGAGGCTCGCCATGAGAAAGTCTCCCGACGTTGTAACAGCCCCGCTTGAAACCACCCACTTCACTCGCTATCGCATTCGCCGTCGTATCATCTATTATCTCCATATTGGTTGTGGTCTATCCGTCTTCGGCTGTGTTCTGGCAAGCATGATCCTTCCCCTGCGACTACAGGATACATTCGGCGGGTTTGCGACCTGGTTGGACTCGCGACCACATACGGGCAGCAGTTCCACACTCGGATTATTGATCGTTATCTGGGGAATCGGCTTGATCCTGCATACGATTCACTTCATCCGGGCTGAAGCCAGAGCGCGTCAATCAGAACGCGCACGGCGTGACGCGGCATCTGTGGTTTAGCCGATGCAGTGGTGTGATGATGTAGGACAATCACACCGAATTGTTCTGAGAACCTGACAGTTTAAGGCGAAGGCTACCGGTGGCAATCGCGGGTATCCCGCCACACGCTAAAACGCGCGGCTGCCCGCAAGACACGTCATCTGAAGATGACAAAACAGCCACAATGCGCGTGTTGTGCCCTACAAAAAGGTGTGCATTTCAGTGGATGTGGCGCTGTGGCCGCCAGGTATCGTCGGGCGGTGGAAACGGCACACTGAACAAAAGTGTCAGGTTCTTGGCGGATTGTCCCTACAGTTCGCGCTGTCGAACCGTTTCCTCATCGCGATTCGGCTTCTGCCAGCAAGTCCCGTATCGCAGTGGCGACGGTAGCATAGTTCAATGGCCCCACCCAACGATTACGCACCTCGCCCGCTGTCGCGACCAGCGCATACTGTGAACGGTCTGTCAGGCCGAACTGCTGACGCAGCGGCAATGTCGTTGAATCGTCGATATTCAGATGGATGAAGTCAATGACAGCGCCATACTCTTGTTCAAGCCCATGCACGATGGGCCAATTGCGGCGTCAGGTACTTCACCATTCGGCGTGTGCATTCAAAAAGCGGGGACGCGGCGCTTCGACGGGCACAATCGAATCGACGGTCGGCGGTGCGATGTCTGGCGCAGATGGGGACGATACGGCAGGGGCACAGGCCGCAAGCCCTATACTTGCTATCAATAGTAAGCCCAAATGCAGCAGCCACTTCATACAATTTCTCTACACAATGCCAACCCGACCCGTGATGACCTGACAGTAGCGCGTCAATATTAAGCGATTGTAACGCCTTTTGCCATAATTCTGTTGTTGATAACAGATACCCTCAAAAAACCTTAATGGTTGGTCGTCGGTCACGGGATGATAAGAATCGCGATGGTTAGCGTCACGTTTGGCGCTTTTAGAGGTCAGCAGCAGTCATAACGGGCAATTTCGGTGTCATGTCTCCGGCTATGTTACATTTTCCACAAACGAAAGACAGTACCAAAATAATAGTCAATTCACAGCAGGACTGGGGTTATACTAAAATTGGCAATTCTTGCAAGTTGCATTTCATAATCAAAAGGGGCAAATCAATAATGTTGATTTCACAATTGCGTAAACGACACTTGATGGTGATCGTGGTGCTGTTGACGCTGACCTTGCTCTCGGTCTCGGCAGGGTTGGCACAGGGAGGCGACCACATCCTCGTCTGGATGGGGCCGGGTAATGCGGCGGGTCAACCCACTGGCGGCGAGGCCACACAGTTGGCATTTATGTTCCCATCGGGCGAAGTTCAACCCGTGATGGAAGTGCCCGCAAACACGGGGCGCGTCGTCGCCTGTGGCAAGCGTCCCACCGCACAGGATGGACGCTATTTCGCCTTTTACGTCGGCAATGACCGGGGCGAACTCTATATCATGCAAGACGCCAATACCATCACCCCCATTGATTCAGACGCCCATGTCCTGGCGTGCGAAGGTGGCAACGGTTTGTTCCAATTCTCGCCCGATGGCAACCGCTTTGGCTATATTGATTACAGCGGGACACCGGGTGGCGATTCGTTCCCTGCCGAAGGGTTCTTGCGGATTGGCGAATCGTCTTCGGGCGAAGTCACTATAGATTTTGACGGTATCACCGCTTTCACATTGACCGACAGCGCGGCCTATTTTGTCGGCTTCTTCAATAATACCGATGGCGAAGCGACAGAAGCGGCAGTATTTGTATGGGATGGAAACGTAGATCGTGAAATCGCGACCCTCTTCGCGGATGAAGACTGCCGTTTCACCAATGCGAGTGTGTCGCCGGTGCGCGATAATCAAATTGCGGTGATGATGGGGCATACGTGCCAGCGCGCCAATGTCACCGAATGGCGGATGTATATTGTTGATGCGGGCAACCGTCAGGCATCACTGGCGATGCAGGATACCCCGCCCAGCAATTACTTCTGGTATGGTGGCGCGAACAACATCTTCACGTCGCCCGATGGCGCGATGATGTTCTTCACCGTGCCCGATGGTCTGGCGGCGAACAGCGTCTCGGTTTCTCGCGCCGCTGTCGGCGATAGTCAACCCGCTGTCGTCATTCAGAACGGAGTCGTGACTCGGCGCTTCGGCAATACGTCTTATTCCGAAGGCAACCATTCCCTCGTCGTCTCGCCCAATGGTCGATGGCTGGCGATGGCCTCGAACAGCCCGAACAACGACGCGACCCTGTATGTCATTGACCTTCAAAGTCCAGACCTGCCGCCCATCACCCGTTCGGCTGGCGACCGGGGCGATGTCATCCGCGAAATGTTGTTCACGCCCGATAGCAACCGCTTGCTGTATGTCGCGGGCGTTGCCAACGCGGGTAACAACAGCGTCGTCGCGCTCGACCTCGAACTTGACAGTGACTTCCGTGTCCGTCGTGGACGCTTTGGCGACGGCGCAGTCTCGCCCGATGGTCGCTTCATGGTCGTTCAGGAGTGGATTATCCCCGATGATGACCGCGACCAACCCTACCTGAGTCTGGTCACTATCGAAATCGACAGCAGCACACCGGCAACGCTCTTCGTCGGCGCGACCATCAATGAAGAAGGCCGCACCACCGACCAGCAGTTCATCTATCCACTGGCATGGCTGCGCGGGTAATCGCAGACCGATAAAATCTTCACAGGGACGCATCCAAACGGGTGCGTCCCTATTTTTATCAAAACTCACACAAACCGATGACTATTAATCGAGGCATTTTCGATATAATGAAAACATTGGCGATTGTCGGGTCGAATAAGGAGATGCACTCATGTCCTTAAAGAATTATATTTTCGTCGCAATCGGATTCATTATCGTGCTGTTTGTGCTGGAAAATTTCATGGGCGGGGCGATACTCGGCGCATTGGCTGACCTGCGCGGACGCCTTCACCCCACTGCCGATTGGGTCGGGGCGATTGTCACCGAACCGCTGCGCCTGATTTTTTCGACACCCGTCATCGGCGCCATCATTGGGGGCTTGTTCTGGCCTTTCATCATCCTCGAACTGTTTGGCCTGCTCATCGTGCTGGTGCTGGCGGCGGCGCAGGGTGGCTATAGCTCACTGCAAGATTCGCAAGTTCTACCATAATCGTCCACCACCGCTAATTCATTAAGCGCCCTGCGTCGTTGGGGCGTTTTTGATTCCCGTGCGCGCCCTGCCTCCGTTTGTACAGCTATTGTTCACCTCAAGCAGGTGGAATTCCGCTGCAAAATTCATGAAATTCTCATAAATTGGTCAAAATGTTTACGAAATTTATACATTAATTCGTCATTATATAGACAAAACTTGTGCATATAGTGTGCATAAGCTAGTCAAAAGAGGAGATTAACCCTATGCGTAAACTTTCGGTATTGGTATTGTTGCTCGCCGTGTTCGTCATGGCAGTTGTCCCCGCGACTGCACAGGATGACCCCGGCACGATTGTAGACATTGCCGTCGCCGATGGGCGTTTCACAACGCTGGTCGCCGCAGTGACCGCCGCGGGTCTGGGTGACACACTGGCTGGCGAAGGCCCGTTCACGGTGTTCGCGCCGACCGATGATGCGTTCGCCGCGCTGCCCGAAGGCACTGTCGAAGCGCTGCTAGCAGACATCCCCACACTGACCGACATCCTGCTTTATCATGTAGTCGATGGCGCGGTCTTTGCCGAAACCGTCGTCACACTCGACAGCGCGACCACGCTGCAAGGGTCGGACATCACGATAGAAGTGACCGATAGCGGCGTGGTGCTGAATGGCACCGTCAACGTCATCATCACCGACATCGAAGCCAGCAACGGCGTCATCCATGTGATTGATGCAGTCCTGCTGCCACCGGCTGATGACCTGATGGAAGACAGCGTTCACATCCGCGTCGCCCACTTCTCGCCCGATACGCCCGCTGTAGACATCTATGTGAATGGCGACGTGGCGATTGCTGACCTCGCATTCCCGACGATTACTGATTGGGTCGAGCTAGAACCCGGTTCGTACAACATCGCCGTAGCACCAGCAGGCACATCCATTGACGATGCCGCCATTGGCCCCGCCGACTTCGACCTGCCCGCTGGCGCGTGGATTACAGTCGCTGCGATTGGTTCACTGGAAAATGGCACCCTGGCTCCGGCTGTGCTGGTTGAAGATTACAGCGACCTCGATCCTGCTAATGCCCGTGTATCGGTCTTCCATGCGATTGAAGATGCGCCCGCCGTCAACGTACAGCTTGCCGACGGCACAGTCCTCATCGACGGTCTGGCCTATCCCGGCTCGCAGAACGGTAACGATGGCTTCTTCACGCTCGATGTCCCGGCAGGCAGCTATGACCTGCAAGTGACACCCGCCAGCGATGCCAGCACGGTGCTGTTCGACCTGACAGGCACAGAATTGAGCGCCAACACCGTCTACTTCGTGGCGGCGGTGGGCACACTGGCAAATGGTGATGCCCAAATCGCCCTCGCCGCAACCGACATGAATATGATGATGGGCGATGATATGGGTGACGACATGAGTACACCCGGCACGATTGTAGACATTGCCGTCGCCGATGGGCGTTTCACAACGCTGGTCGCCGCAGTGACCGCCGCGGGTCTGGGTGACACACTGGCTGGCGAAGGCCCGTTCACGGTGTTCGCGCCGACCGATGATGCGTTCGCCGCGCTGCCCGAAGGCACTGTCGAAGCGCTGCTAGCAGACATCCCCACACTGACCGACATCCTGCTTTATCATGTAGTCGATGGCGCGGTCTTTGCCGAAACCGTCGTCACACTCGACAGCGCGACCACGCTGCAAGGGTCGGACATCACGATAGAAGTGACCGATAGCGGCGTGGTGCTGAATGGCACCGTCAACGTCATCATCACCGACATCGAAGCCAGCAACGGCGTCATCCATGTGATTGATGCAGTCCTGCTGCCACCCACCGAGTAATGCGGTAGTTGGCAGATCACTTTCTCCTTGCAACAGGCCAGATACTCCCCCGTCTGGCCTGCTGCCTTTCCCTACCAGACCCAAATTCCGCTACAATGTAAGCATTCAGCATCTATTCGCCCATCCCCGGCCTGCATACAGAAGAAGGGTGCAGAAGTGGTCACGATCATGCAGGGAGGGAATTTAGGGGAGAGGTTGCCCTGAGAACAGGCAAAATTGCATGGATAGCTGAATAATTACAGCGCTCATCGTGACTCCACCCTGGCTATCGGAACAATGAGCAGCGATTAAACGTCTAATCCAATAACGCCAAATAGACATTCTGGAGGACATGCACTTATGAACCGTTTCCGGCCTATATGGATAGGTTGTATCGTTATTGTCGGATTACTTAGCGCGTCGGTGGTGGTCGCGTGTGGCGGCTTGTTCTGCCAGAATGTGCCCGTTGACCAGCAAGCCGAGCGCATTATCTTCACCATGAATGGCGATGGGACAGTCACCGCCTATGTGCAAATTAATTATGTCGGTGAAGCGCCCGATTTTTCGTGGGTTGTGCCTGTGCCGTCCGTGCCCCAGGTCACTGTCGCCGAAATCGCGACATTTGATGAACTCAGTAATTTAACCGCCCCCATTTATGCCCCGCCCCTCATGCCGGCATGTGCGGTGGGGCTGGTGCCGCTGTCTGCCGTCGCCGAGGATGGCGCAGTGGATGATGTCACGGTATTAGCCTCTGGCACAGCGGGACCCTATGCCTATGATGTCATCACCAGTCCCGACCCGCTGGCACTGATCACCTGGCTGCGCGATAACGACTATCGCATCACGCCAGAGATGGAACCCCTCATTGAAGTCTATACGAACGATGGCATGGTCTTCCTCGCGATGAAATTGCAGCCGGAACAGGGTGTACAGGATATTCAACCCGTCGTCATGACCTATGAAGCCGATTATCCGACTATTCCCATTCGTCTGACCGCCGTCGCCGCCACGCCCAATATGAGCATCATCACATGGGTATTTGCCGATGCACAGGTCTTCCCCACCAACTTTGCCCATCCGGTGATCTATGACCGCGATGTGCGCGCCGATTTCACCACCTTTGATGGCACGAATTATCTGTCACTGGTTGATCAGACGGTTGATGTTTATCAGGGGCGGGCGTTCATCACCGAATATGCTAGGCCGACATCTGATTTGCGTTCACTCGCGCCCTCCGACCCACTGGTGCGTAATCTGGCAGAACGCTATCGTTATGTCACGCGCTTCTTTGGACGCATGTCACCGGATGAAATGACCGTTGACCCCTCATTCAATTACAGTGACCAGCGCGCCGACATTGCGGATGTCTCGAACGTACATGACTTGTCACAGGTCAATGCCGAAGTCTTCTGGGGCTGTCCAGATGCCGACGCCCAACCCATCGAAATCGAGTTTGACCCCAGCGTCGTGCCGCCGTCGTTTTATGATGGGCAGTAGCTAGACACAGCGGTGTTAGCGGGCATTCTGGCAGAATGCCCTGACGGACGATTGACGAACCGCCGCTACAACAACATCTGCTGGATGGGCGGGCGTTTGCCGTCCAGCAAAATATAGGCCGCGACCTGTTCCGGCGCACGGATGCCCAACTGCCGCAGATGCACGAGGTCGGTGATTCGGCCTTTACGCCGAGCAGATAGTATCGCTTTCGCGCCCACACTGCCGATATGGGGCACACGCATCAACTGCTCACGAGTCGCGGTGTTGATTTCGATGGGATTAAGACGCAGGTGAATATCCGCCCACGCCCGTTTGGGGTCTACATCCGTCCGCAGATTGCCATCGGTCAAAAAGGGCAGGTCTTCCACATCCCACGCATAATCGCGCAGCAAAAAGCTGGACTGATACAGGCGAAATTCACGTATCGAGGCCGTTGGCGCGAGATTTTCAAACGGCGTCTGATAAACCGGGCTGAAGGCCGAATAATAGGCGCGGGTCAATCCTGACTGCCGATACAATGACGCGCTCATCGACAGCAGTTCAAGGTCAGTATCCCCCACCGCGCCCACGACAAATTGAGTCACTGTGCTGGCGAGTTTGCGCTGGGGATTGTCGCGGCGGATTTGCTGTGCCCATTGCAGGCGCGTCAATAATTCATCCGCGAGGTCTTTCTTCGGCGCGAGGGCGTGCAGGCGTTCCTGTGTCGGCGCTTCGAGATTGATGGATACGCGGTCTGCTAACTGCATTGCCCGCAACAGCTGGTCATATTCCGCGCCGGGCATGATTTTCAGGTGGATATAACCCGGATAGGCATAGTTGCGGCGGATGATTTCCACCGTATCGAGGATTTTGTCCTGTGTCGTCACGCCGCCCTTGATGATTCCCGACGACAAAAACAGGCCATCGACCTTGCCCGAACGCTGCATCGTATCGAAGACTGTCGCCAGTTCATCCGGCTTAAACGTCTCGCGCCGAGTCGCGCCCCGTCCCGCACGAAAGGGGCAGTAGAAACAGTCTTTCTCGCAGGCGGTAGTGACCATCGTCTTGAGGACAGGTTTCGGCCCTTTGGGAGTCGAGAGGTGGGTCACACACTCGGCGATGCTGGTTGATTGATACGGTTCGCGCTTGCGTTTTTGCGTCGTTTCGTTGTGGGGATTATCGCCCGCAGGCTCAAACAGTGTCACATCGCCCATGCGGGTGAGTTTGGTGAGGGCGTCCGGCGTTGATTTGATGTGCATGACTCAAACAGCCTTTCAACCTGTCTATGGGAGCACCATTATACAGAATGTTTGTTCTATCGTCAATGCCGCTGCCATTAGTTTACGGGTTTGTGGCACACTTACGCGCTATCGGCGAGGCCGAGTATCGTGTGGAGGAGGACGTTTGTGCCTTTGACGACGTGTTCCCATTCGGTGAATTCTCTGGGATTGTGGCTGATACCATCTTTGGAGGGGATGAAAATCATGCAGGAGGGGGTGAAAGTGCTGAGCATCTGGGCATCGTGTCCGGCGTAGCTGACGATGGGCATATAGTCCGTCCCGACGACCTCACACGCATCTTGCGCTACTCGAATCAGGTCGGGATCCATCGTCGTCGCGGGCATGTGGACGCTGCGTCGGGTGATAATTCGTAGATGATGATGCTCGGCGCAGGCTTCGGCCAGAACTTTGAGGGCGTCTTCCATCGCAATGAGTGTATCTTTCACCGGATGCCGACACTCAATGACCAGTCGGGCGCTGGCGGGGATGATATTGAACGCGCCGGGCTGCACTTCGATATTGCCACAGTTGAAGACCCCGCCGGGAAATTGTTCGCGCGTCATCTGGTGCGCCTGGGTGATGAAGTCGGCAGCGCCATGCAAAGCGTCTTTACGGCGGATGGCATCGGTTGTGCCTGCGTGAGTGGCCTCGCCCTGAAAAATGAACTCACTCGTCGTCCGGCCCACAATCCCCACGACAAGGCCGATGTCCTTGCCCGCATTTTCCAACCGCTTGCCCTGTTCGATATGCAGCTCCAGATAGCCAAGCAGGGTTTTGGGATTACGTCTGGCTTTTAAGACCTGTTCGGGGCGCATCCCCGCCCGCACCAGCGCCGCCCGAAACGCGCCATGATCTTCGAGCGCGTCATTAAGGTGACTGGGTTGCAGGACGCCTGTCAGCGCCATACTGCCGAACAGACCCTGCCAGCAGCCTTCTTCATCGGTGAAGTTAATCGCTTCCAGATGAAATGGCAGCGAAATCCCGGCCTCGCGAATCGTCCGGGTACATTCGAGCGCCGCCAATACCCCCACGGCCCCGTCATACAACCCGGCATTCGGTACGGTATCGAGATGAGACCCGACCAGGAGCGTGCGCGGATTTTTTCCTGTGGATGGCAGCACGCCGCTCAGATTGCCCGCATCGTCATCACGCACCAGCAGGCCAGCTTCTTCGATGCGATCGGCAAACCAGGAACGGGCCTGTATATCTTCGGGCGATAGTGCCACCCGACTGACACCGCCGCCGAGTGTCGCGCCAATTTCTGCCAGTGCATTAAAGTCGGCGCGCAATCGTTCACTGTTGATGTGGAGTTTGGTGAGTGTGACCATCGGGGTGTGTGCAAGTCCAATCATTAACGAGCCTTGCAAAAGAATTATAGCTAAACCTGCCGCTGTGACAACTGCCGTTCCACAGCAGCCATACCATAATCAAACCCACACCCCCAATAATTCGGGGAGTACGGGGCATATATTTCAAATAGAATTTAGATGTACAATAATAGCAGTGACGCGATTGAAGAGAATATCCGCTATAACGAGGGGATTTAAACCCTTTGCATAACGGTTAACTCCGTATGGGTATTCATGTAACCGGGTTTTGGAGGCGAATATGGGACTAGACCTCTCAATAGTAGACCCCAATATCATCTATCTTGGGTTGATTGT
>CAZTLI010000158.1:0-10869 GCA_964614375.1 uncultured Anaerolineaceae bacterium | reverse complement strand
GAAAAAGTGGCATGGCACGCCTGCAAGCGCATTTTCACGTATGCGCTGATGATTGAAAATGGCATGACCCAAAATCGCATTGAAACCTATCTGCTTGCCAGTGGCTGGTATCAGGATTATTGCCAGCATGTATTCCTGACCGAACCGGAAGATTTCGTCGCGCCGCTGCTGGATGAACTCAAACGTGCGGGGGCTGTTAACTGGCAGGATGACCGTTTAATCGCTTCGACACCGCACACCCCGCCACCGCCACGCTGGTGGGGTGATATACCTATTCGTCCGTCTGAGTGGGGCGAATAGGACGCTTTGAATTATTCGTTGATTTTGGTGTTATGATGTGTTGTGTGCTACGAACGACAAGTTCGGCATAGATGGTCGCCATTTTTTCAGGGGGATAGGGCATAGCGTTGGTCAGCCACCACGCGATGAGGCCAATGGTTGTCACCATGATGTGATTAGCGAGGATTTCCGTCGGAATTGAGTTATCCAATGTTGCGGGGAAGGCGCGCATGAATTCGGCAATCACCATCTTTTGCACACGGGCGCGCAATTTCGGTGACCCCTCACTACTTAATAGGGCCAGGTACAGACGGGCATTTTTCTCTATCGTCTGGAACAGCATCAACCCCTGCGCTTCGGGCGATGAATCGCGGGCCTGCCCGAGCAGCGATTTCATCTCTTCGATAATCGAGCCGAGAATCGCCAGCAGCAGTTCGTCTTTGTCTTTATAGTGGCGGAAGAAGGTGGCATAGGCGATGTTGGCGCGTTCGGTGATGTCTTTGATGCTGACGGCGTTGTAACTGTGTTCGAGCATCAGGTCGATGAGGGCGTCCGCCAGCAAGCGCTGCGTCCGGCGGATGCGGCGGTCAACTTTTTTGGGGGCGTGCCCATAGGACATCATTCAGGTAGCTCCATCGTCGCGCACACGGGCTGTATATCACCAATTTTAGTGGACAATCGTCCAGTATGCTATATACTATTGAATTTTGTGGTTGACAGCCAACGGAATCTACTTAAGATGGAGTTGGCCTGTGTCATACAAAGGAGCTTCAATGTTACCCGACACAACAACACACCGCCTACTCAACCCGGATGTGCGCGCCAATCCATTTGCATTTTATGCCCAACTCCGGGCGGAACAACCTGTACTGCTCACTGACGACCCGGAGATGCGTTGTCCGGTATGGTTGGTCTTGAGCTATGATGAATGTGTCACGGTGCTGAAAGACCGCCGCTTTGGTAAGACCGGCACAGAATCGCTCGGTGACGCCGATAACGCGATGCTGGCGATCAACAAACACATGCTGACGACTGACCCGCCCGATCATACCCGTTTGCGGACACTGGTGCATAAGGCGTTTACACCGCGCGTAATTGAAAATTTGCGCCTGCGTATTCACCAGATTGCCAACGATTTATTGGATACGGCGATTCAACGGGGGACGATGGACATCGTTTCGGATTATGCGTTTCCGCTGCCGATGACGGTGATTGCCGAACTGCTGGGTGTTCCTGTTGAAGATCGCGAAACCTTCCGGCGGTGGTCGAGCACGATTATTTTACACGCGATGAAGGGCGATGAACCCGAAGCGGTGGCCACGGCGGGATTGGAATTTATGATGTATTTCCATGACCTGATAGACCGCAGGCGTGATGACCCACAGGACGACCTCATCAGTGGGCTGGTCGCGGCTGAAGACGCGGGTGACCGCCTCGATAGACAGGAATTGTTGAGCACCATTTTCCTGCTGCTGGTCGCCGGACATGAAACCACAGTCAATCTCATTGCCAGCGGGACATTCGCGCTGCTGCAAAATCCGGCCTCGATGCGGGTGCTGCAAGCGGTTGATTCGGCCAATGACCATTTGATGAAAACGGCGATTGAGGAAATGCTGCGCTATCATGCGCCAGTGGAAACGACGCCGTTTTACTTCGCGCTGGAAGATGTCGCATTGGGTGGTCAGCAGTTGAAAAAGGGGGATATGGTGCGGGCTGGCTTACTCGCCGCTAATCATGACCCTGCGGTGTTCAAGAATCCCGAAATCTTTGATATTGAACGCGAACCCAATCGTCATATCGCCTTTGGCAATGGCATCCACTACTGTCTGGGTGCGCCGCTGGCGCGTCTGGAAGGGGCAATCGCGATGACCGAACTGCTGCATCGCTTGCCCGGTCTGCAATTTGCCACCGACCCGACCGCATTGGCATGGAACGAATCGACCCTGATACGCGGGTTGAAAACGCTGCCCGTTCGTTTTTAGCCCCACGACTGGCCTCTCGCTGCTGGCTAATAAAATGAATCCCTGAGCCACAGGGCGTAAAGGCAAGCAGGCTGTTCAGCTCAGGTAAGGCTTCACTTCCTTTGACCCGGCACTTGTGACCGGGTACTCGCTCAACTCGATTCGCATCGCTGCTTTTTCTCGGTACAGCTTTAATCTGGCACAGGGTTGGATAAACCGTGTGCCCGTTTGCTTTTTGGTGATATTTATCAGGCAAATGCCATTGCCTATGCCACATGCGTTATCGCCCACACCCGCATACACTGATTACAATACTAACCTAGTTTCCATGGGGGTTGTCATGCAGCATCGTAAGCCGCATATTATGATTCTCGGTGGGGGATTTGGGGGATTGGAGGCGGCTTTTTACCTGCGAAGACGCCTGAAGAATGACGTTGAAATCAAGCTCATTTCCAACGATGGCTATTTTCTCTATCGACCCAACACGATTTATGTGCCCTTTGGTCATGAACCAGAAGAACTCAAGTTACGTCTGGATGCGGCGTGTGAAAAGCAGGCGATTTCTTTTTCATGGGCGACGGCAAAACACATCGACCCGGAAAATAAGATCGTCTCAACCGGCGATGGACAGCATTTTGAATACGATTATCTGATTATCGCAACCGGAGTGAAGGCGAAGCGCGCATTTGTGCCGGGGTTGGATGACTATGCCTACAGCATTTTGACACTCGACAACATGCTGCGGCTGCGAGACCGCTTTAATGATTTGCTGATGGCGGCCCGTTCCCGACGACATCAAGACGTGTTGTTCTTGCTACCACCGAATAATGTCTATACCGGGCCATTATATGAGATGGCAATGATGCTTGATACGTGGCTGCGCGAACATGATGCGCGTGACCAGATTACGCTCACCTGGGCGACCTATGAAACGCATTATCTGCAACAATTCGGGCCGCGTTTGCACGAGGAAATGACCTATGATTTTAGTCACCGGGATATTCATCAGCGCCCCAACTATGTCGTGAAGCAGGTTGAAGAAGATAAAGTCGCCTTCACCAACGGCATCAATCTGGCTTATGACTTATTGGTGACGCTGCCACCGGTCATGGCCTCAACGATATTTACCCACATTCCAGCGGATGATGACGGGTTTATACCCGGTAAATTTTCAACAGGACAGATCATTGGTCATCCCGATATTTATGTGGTGGGCGATACCAGTCGCTTTGCGGTCAAGCAGGCGTATATCGCGGCGCTGCAAGGCGCTGCTACAGCCGAACATATCGCATCGCGCGTGAATAATAGCAAACCGCGCTTCCAGTTTGAGCCGATGAGTATGATGGTGCTCGAACAATTGAATCGGGCGACATTCGCGCAAGTACCGTTGAAGCTGGGGCTGGCTGCCGATGCGGATATTGACTCGCCGCACTATCGGGTTGGTACAACCCCCTTCTGGCGGGCGGGCAAGGCGACAATCGGGAATCTGGTGATGCGGCGCTTTCGCGAAGGGAAACCGCTGCATAGTGGTCTGCGCTGGTTAGGTATGGACGCGGCGCGGCGGTTGATGGCCCAGGCCCTGGCGCATTAGTATCGGCGGCTTGCCCACAGGCTATTCGGCATAGCGCGGGGTTATGTCTCGCTATCTATTGATTGGGATTGGGTCTCAGCCGTGACCAGCGCCCGCAGGCGCACGATAAAGGTGCTGCCTTTGCCGGGTGTGCTGTTTACGGTAATTCTGCCATCATGGGCGTCGATGATTTTTTTGGCAATCGCTAGCCCCAGACCCGTGCCGCCGGTATCGGTGCTGCGGGCAGTGTCTGCGCGATAAAAACTGTTGAAGATGCGCTCCTGGTCGCCCGGTTCAATACCGATACCCGTATCTTGAAATTCGATTTGTACGGCGTTGTCGTCTTGATGGGAGCGGATCGTGATTTTGCCGCCCGCTTCGGTATAGATGGCGGCGTTTTCGAGGATTTCGGTGAAGGCGTCGCTGAGGGCCATTTTATCTGCGAGGATGAGGGGTAGGTCATCCGCCAATTCCAGATTCAAGTTGTGACCTTGCTTTGTGATGATGTTGGCCTGGCGCGCCGCGACCTCGCGGATGAGCATGTTGACGTTTAACCGGGCATAGCGCATCTTACCGGTGGAATCTTTTTCAAGCCGCGACATCGCCAGCAAGTCCCCCAACAGGCGTTCCAGTCGGTTCGCGTGGGTTTCCAGACTTTCGATATAATCTTCCAGTTTTTTGGGATTATTGGCGGCCTTCCGCAGGAGATAGAGGCTGGTTTTGATATTGGTGATGGGTGTGCCAAAGTCGTGCGAGGCATGGTCGATAAATTCTTGCAGCACATGCACCCGTTCTTTCGTGATTGCCAGATCAATTTGATGACCCTGTGCGCGTTTGCGTTCGGTGATGTCGCGCACCACACATTGGATGTGCAGCGGATTGCCATCGGTATCACGCACGAGGACGGCATTGATTTCAACAGGGAATTGGTCACCGGTCTTGCGCTGGAAGGTGCGTTCATAGACAGGCAGCAGGTGACCCTCCTTGAGCTGCTCAAATATGATTTGACTGGCGGCGCGTTCGCTTTCGACCACTAATTCGTCGTATTGTAATTGTAAGAGTTCGCCGATGGTGTACCCGGTCATTTCGGCGGCTTGTGGATTGACCATGACCAGATAATCACCTAACGAAACGATGAATACGGCATCGCGGCTCTGGTCAAACAGGGCACGATAGCGCGCCTGGGCTTGTTTGCGTTCGGTGATGTCGCGGCTGATGCTCTGGAAATGGCGGGGATTGCCATCGACATCATAGACCAGCGCCACATTCACTTCTGCGGCGAAGCGTTCGCCATTTTTTTTGACGAAGATACGTTCGTAAATGGGGATTTTTTCGCCCGCCAGCATCCGGTCACGAGTCCGCATCGTTTTACCGATTTCGTCGGGGGGGACTATCGCCTCCAGCGGTAGATGTTGGATTTCTTCGGCAGTGTACCCGAAGGTTTGCAGGGCCTGTTTATTGGCGGTGATGATGTGCAGGTCGAGGTCAACGAGGTACACCATATCATTGGATTGATCGAACAGCGCGCGATAACGAACGGCATCTTCCTGCTGCTGGCGTTCGGCCTCTTTACGTTCGCTGATGTCGCGGATGACGCTCTGAATATGTGTCGGGTTGCCTTGCGAATCGTGAACCAGGGCAACGGTGACTTCGGCAGTGAAGGCGGAGCCATCTTTGCGAAAGAAGTCGTGTTCATAGGTCGGAATCGTTTCGCCAGCGAGGAGCCGCGCGATAATATCCGCACGGTGTTCGGCTTCAGTCCCGTGTGGATTGGCAATGAGGGAGACCGGCTGTCCGATGAGTTCCCTGGTGGTGTATCCCAACCCTGTCGCCCCTTGCTGATTTACGTCCAACATTGTCGAGTCCAGGCTCATCAGGAACACCATGTCGTTGGTTTGCTCAAACAGGGCGCGGTAACGGGCGTCGTCTTCGCGCTGTTTGCGTTCGGCATGTTTGCGTTCGCTGATGTCGCGGATGATGCTCTGGACATGGCTGGGTTTGCCATCGGCATCATACACCAGCGAGGCATTCACCTCCACCGGAAAGGGGGTACCATCTTTACGATACATAACCATCTCATGGGCGGGGATGCGCTCGCCGCTCAGCAACCGTTGAATCCGGCTTACGCGCTCCTCATCGTCATTTTGGGGTGTGATATGACTGAGGCTCTTACCGATGACTTCTTCGTGGGTAAAACCCGTCATTGCCAGCAGTTGTTGATTCGCATCGAGCAAGCGCGTGTCTAACCCGATGAGGGCGATTAAATCGTTGGATTGTTCAAACAGGGCGCGGTACCGCGCTTCGTCTTCGCGTTGTTTGCGCTCGGCGGCTTTGCGCTCGGTGATGTCGCGGCTAATCGCCTGAATATGGCTGGGATTGCCTTCAGCATCATATACCAGTGTGACGTTTGTTTCGACAGGAAAGGTTGTGCCATCTTTACGGTGGTAGGTCATTTGATAGGTGGGAATCTTTTCACCGGCAGACAACCGTTTAAGGACTGCTTCGCGGCGTGGTTTGTCGTCGGCTGGCCCCATGTCCACAATCTGTGTGCCGATGTATTCTTCGGCGGTATAGCCGAGCGCGTCTAATCCCTGTTGATTAGCGTTGAGTAAGCGCCCATCCAGACTGATGATAAACACCATATCATTGGTTTGTTCAAACAGGGCACGATACCGGGCTTCATCTTGACGCCGTTTGATTTCCGCCGCTTTGCGCCGGGTAATATCACGGAGAATGCTCTGAATATGACTGGGGTTGCCGTCGGCATCGTATACTAGCGAGGCATTGATTTCGATATAGACTTCGCTCCCATTTTTGTGCCGGAAAATGCGTTCGTAATTCGCAATCTGTTCACCGGCCAGCAGTCGTCGCAGCATCTCGTGGCTAGCTGCACGCTCGCCTTCGATGACTCCGGTATCCGCACTTTGACCCAGTTGTTCATCGACGTTATTGCCCAACATCTCCGCACATCTTGGATTCATGGCGATGATTTTGCCATTCAGGTCAAACAGCGTCACCCCATCCGTGGTTTGTTCAAATAGGGCGCGATAGCGCAGTTCGTCTTCGCGCTGTTTGCGTTCGGCGGTTTTGCGTTCGGTGATGTCGCGGGCGATGTATTGAATATGGCTGGGTTTGCCGTCGGCATCGCGCACCAATACGATATTGACTTCGACAGGCAGCAGTGTGCCATCTTTCTTGAGCAGGGTTTGCTCATGGAAGGCCATGGTTTCGTTTGAAAACAAGCGTTGGAGCGTTTGTGCAGAACCGGCATCGCCCGCTGCCAGACGGATAATGGAATATTCTTCGCCGACGAGGTGGTGTTCTGGATAACCGAGTGTGTTGCACGCTTGCTGATTGACCGCAATGATCCGCCGATTCAGCCCGACCAGAATCACCAGATCATTGGTTTGCTCAAACAGGGCACGATAGCGTAAATCATCCGCATGCCGGATGCGCTCCGCCTGCCGGATATGGGTGATTTCGCGAATAGCGACAATATGAACAGGGTGTTCGCTAGAATCAAAACCACTGGACACCAGTTCAACATCAATCAACCTGCCGGTTTTATGACGTGCGACCAGCGGCGCTGGTTTTTTGGCTTCGAGAAATTGGGCGCTGTCGGAAAGCGGTTCGCCTTCTTTGGTAAAGAAGAACTGCCACATAGGTCGCCCGACGACTTCTTCTACCGTATAACCGAAAACCCGGCTGAAGCCGTCATTGATGCTGGTGATGATCCCATTATCTTGCAGGAGCATGGCGTCAAAGGTCGTTTCCATCACCCTGCGATAGCGCAGTTCGCTGGCGGTTAATGCGGCGGTTTGCCGGGTGATGTGGGATATGGCCCGGTCATGTAAATACGATTCAACCACGACAATACTGGTCGCGAAGCCGATGAACAGCAGGTGTGCGGGCGAGAACAAGCTGCTGTCGGGTTGGATGATGGACAGCAGGACGACAGCCAGGCCACCGGAACCCGCGATGACTAATGCTGCCCGCCATGATAAAAACATGCTGGCGACCAGCACACTCAAGATGAGAAAGTAGGTCGCATTGCTGGCTACATTGGCGTCAGGACTGGCGATTAACGCGATGACCGCTAGCAGTATCAGCCCGGTATGGAGCGCTGCGGCCAGACGATAGTGGCGCGTCCGGCTGAGGAGATAAATGGGCACATCAATTACTAAGGCAAGGCCAATCCCCGCTAGCTCTGCGAAACTGCGCGGATGGGCGATGGCGATGTAGATGAGGTTGATTGCGCCAAAGACGATCTGCGAGAGTATCAGTGCCGCTAGCGCGCGAACGCGATGGGTTTCTTGACGATCGGGCAGCGTATGGAACGGCGCGGTAAGCCAATCCCATAGCTGCTGCAATCTGGTGGTCAAGCGTGCATCACTGACCGATTTGTTCTCCTGCATAAGCTTAGCCTTGACCTGTATTCCGATTACGATGATGATGAACTTGAATATTCTCTATTTTAGCACGATGAGGCCGAGTTAGTGGTAAACATGATATACTTAAAGCATTCGCCATGAAAGCGCATGATTTGGGGCTATCTAGGTGGAGAGCCTGGTCTCCATACCACCTGAATCCGCTAATATTGTTCACTAGAGATTAAAGGTAAAAATTATGACTGTCGCTGCTGCTGATTCAACGACTGTTGCGCTCACACAGATTGCTGATTTATTGGGTGATGAGGCCGATGACCTGCTGAATCACAAATCAAAGACGATTGATAAGTCGCGCTTGCATTTGCCGGGCGGTGATTTTGTAGACCGTATTTTCATGCAAAGTGACCGCAATCCACAGGTGCTCCGCAGTTTGAACCAGATGTTCAGTACGGGGCGTTTAGCCGGGACGGGCTATTTGTCGATACTGCCTGTCGATCAAGGTGTGGAGCATTCGGCGGGGGCGTCGTTCGCCAAAAATCCCGATTACTTCGACCCGGAGAAAATCGTCCAACTGGCGATTGAGGGCGGCTGCAATGCGGTGGCCTCGACCTTCGGCGTGCTGGGGATTATCGCGCGGAAATATGCCCACAAAATCCCGTTCCTTGTCAAATTCAATCATAACGAACTGCTCAGTTACCCCAATTCGCACGACCAGATTATGTTCGGCACGATCAAGCAGGCGTGGGACATGGGCGCGGCGGCGGTTGGTGCGACGGTTTATTTTGGCTCGGAAAACAGCGGACGGCAGATTATCGAAGTGGCGGAAGCCTTTTCACTGGCGCATGAATTGGGTATGGCGACGGTGCTGTGGTGTTATGTCCGCAATAGTGCCTTCAAAGTCAATGGCACGAATCATGAAGCCTCTGCCGATTTGACGGGGCAGGCCAATCATCTCGGCGTCACCATGCAGGCTGACATCGTGAAGCAAAAATTGCCGGAAAGCAACGGCGGCTATAAGGCGCTGAATAGTGGTGGTTCGTCCTATGGCAAGCTCGATGAGCGCATCTATAGCGAACTGACCACCGATCATCCCATCGACCTGACCCGTTATCAGGTGGCGAATGGCTACATGGGGCGCATCGGCCTGATTAATTCGGGTGGCGCGTCGGGCAAAGACGACTTCGCGCAAGCGGTCAAGACCGCCGTCATCAACAAGCGCGCCGGGGGTATGGGACTCATCAGTGGACGCAAAGCCTTCCAGCGCCCGATGGCGGAAGGTGTCCAACTACTGAACGCGATTCAAGATGTCTATCTGTGCGCCGATGTGACCATCGCGTAAATGAAAAGACCATGTGGGGGTAGTTCGTGAACTGCCCCTACTAATTCCCCCGAAAACGCTGCAACAGGGCTTCGGCCTCTTGCTCACGTCCCGCCGGAACAGGCAGTTCCACGTTTGATGTCATCGACACACTTTCGACACGAATCAGCACGGCGAAGACGAGTCGTGGCGAACTGCCGCTTTTAAATGTCACCGACTGCAAACTGCCAAAATCCGTGTAACCGTCGGCTTCGTGATAAAAGCCTTTTCTGCTAATAAATATACGCGGTGTACCGATGTCTAATAAGCGTTGACGGGTGTTGCGCGCTTGTCGCCGCTTCCGCGCAGGCAAGAGGATTCCGAGCGCGGTGATTGCAAATCCGACGACTACGCCAATGATGGTGGTGAGGGGTTTAATTTCCTGTTGGTCGGGGAAGGCGAACAATCCAACGCCAACAATAATCGCGCCGATGATGGGCCCCACGATGAGATTGAGATAGCCATAGCGGGCACTTTTTTCATCAATGTCGTACCGACTTTCGACAATTTTTGCCCATTCATCCGGGCCATAACGCCAGTCTGCCCAGATTTCGTTTTCAAAAAATTGGCGGATGCTGCGCCGTTCCCATGACTTACTCAGCATCGTTGCGCCGAAAAATGCCACAATGACAACCGCATACATCCCAGCCATTGCGAGCGCAGGCAAACCGAGATCATCCACCGACGCGCCCGCAATCATCGACAAAATAAATGCCCCTGCGAAAAAGAGACCCATCACAAACAAAACAGAATACGCCGTACCGAATGATCTTGTGCTGCGAATCTTAAGATCTATGGGCATGTGTGCCACAGGCTATCCTTTCAGGTAGACAAAAATGCTCACCACTGAGACACAAAAGGCACAGAGAAATGACGATTTCGTTTGATATTGTCATAGCATAGCGCAAATTTGATTAGTTGTGGAACATCCCTCAGCTATTTTGCTCAATACCCCGCTGTGTTCTCGGCGCGCTCCGGGGTTCAAAGTCTTTACGGTCTACCTTTGATTCACGCTCATTTGCGAAATTGTGTATGTTCCCATGCGGTGAAACGGTCATGCAATTTCAGGCGTTGATATTTGCCGGTTGTGGTGACCGGAATATCCGTGCCGAAGACGACGACTTTGGGTGCTTTCTCGAAGGTCATTTTGTCGCGGCAGTAGGCCAGTATATCCGCTTCGCTCACGGTTGCGCCGTCTTCCAACACGATGTATGCGCCGACCTCTTCACCGTAATAGTCATTCTTGAAGGCGATGGCGAGACCGAACTTCACGCCGGGAATTTCCATCAGCACCTCTTCGATGTCGAAGGGGCT
>CAZTLI010000157.1:0-10990 GCA_964614375.1 uncultured Anaerolineaceae bacterium | reverse complement strand
AATTGCTGAGGTCTTGCTGTGAAAAATGTTTGACAAATACCGAATGCGCTGTCAAATGGTCGGTGTGGACGCTGAAGAAACCATGTACTTGCGCCGAGTGCAGCGTCATGGTGATGATGTGTTGCGCGCCGGCGGTTTCTAATAAATCAGCGACTAACCGACCCGCGACGGAAATACGCGGCGCGTCTTTTTTGTCGGAACGGGCATACGAATAGTAGGGGATGATAGCATGGACGCTTTGTGCGCCGGATGTGCGGGCAATATCCAACATCAACAGGAGTTCCATCAGCATATCGCTGGTTGGCGGCGTGAGGGGTTGCAGCAAAAATACATGCTTATTGCGAACACTCACGCCCAGTTGAATTTCAATGTCGTCGTTTGAAAATTTACCCGCTTTGATCGGGCTGACCTTGATATTTAGGTAATCGGCGATTTCTTTGGCTAATTCTGGATGGGCTGAACCACTGAAAAGCAGCATATTTGTTAGTGAGGGGTTGTTGCCGTTTGACTCGCTCACCGCGTATCTCCTTGATGGTGTGTGCGATACGGCACATTGTAATGAGCGAAGACGGGATTTGCAATAGATTGGCACTGTCACTATTGAGATGCTTGTGGCGGAAAGACATTGCCAACGGGTATTAGGCACAACCCGTAATGTTTCGGTTGGATCGAGTCAATGACGGTCATCGCCCGCGCCAGGGCTTCATCGGGTGGCACAGCGTCTTCCCGCATCTGGTACATATCGGCGCGAATAGAACGGGGTCAGGGCATAGCCGTTGTAGTGTGTTTGTAGTTGATGTAATACAGCCGCACTATTCGGATTACGCCATGCGCCAGATATTGCGGGTACAAATTCCAACCCAATTCCCCCGATTTGTCCCCGTAATGAAAATCTGCTGTATCGCTCACCGATTCCTATGTTGATTGTGTGGTTTCTGGTGCCGTCACAACGGCTTGCTGCTTGCGTCTCGTCCATCGTTTGACATTGAGATTGACAATACCAATGCCTGTGAAAATTAGCGCCGCACCCAGAATGAGTTTGATGTCGATTACTTCGTTGAGGAAGAGCACACCCAACGCTAGTCCGACCACCGGGACGATGTACGTCACCATTGATGCACGGGCGACGCCGAGTGTATTGACGACACTGTAGTACATCAGGTAGGCAAAGAACGTATTCACCACGCCGAGACCAATCACTGCCCACAGGATGTCGGACGACACAGAAGCAGAGACAGTCAGGGGTGTACCGAACGGCGCTGTGACGAAAATCAAAACGCATTCACCCAACGCTGCTGACATCATCGCAATGCCGGATAAGACAATGGGTTCAATATGCGTGCGATTCAGCGTGCGGCGACTGTAGGTGGTGAAGGTGGCGTAACACAATGATGCGCCTACGACCATCAATTGCCCGGCGAGGTCTTCGATGATGAGTTGTCCATCCTGCCACGAACGGCTCGCCAATATGACAACGCCCACAAACCCCGCCAGCAGCCCGGCGACTTTGCGCGGATTGATGCGCTCATCCGCAAATGCAAAGTGGGCAATCACTAAGGAAAATAACGCAGCAGTGGATTGCAGTACACTGGAAAGTCCACTGTCTATACGGATAAGGCCAATAGATAGCAGGGTGAACGGTATCGCGGTATTGCCAATGCCAATAATGACTAATGAACGCAGCACGCGCCAATCACGGGGGATGTGTCTGCGGCTAATGACTAACACCAGTCCAAGACCGATAGCGGCGATGCCGGTGCGGATGAAGACGACGTGAAATGGGTGCAGTTCGGTCACGCCGACCCGAATCAACAAAAATGACGATCCCCATACCAGACCGACAAGCCAAAAATACACCCACGCGCGTGTTTGCATTCATCATTCCTTTGATTGCGCTTGGATAAGCCACCTGTCTAGCGTAATGGGCGCGCCTATTGACTGTCAAAGGGTGGTGGTGTTAGATGGACTCACTTGAAAAATAGTCGTGAGTGATGCGTAAAAGCAGTCATGAGTACCGGGTTACGAGCGAAACACCACGTATTACACGTTGCGCCCTTTGCACCGCATTCTGCGGCCTTTGTGGTTCATCTTTTAGACCCGTGGCTGCGCCATAGTGCATCGGAAACTTATATCTGGCAGAGGCTGCCAGAACCCGGACAAGGGGTTCTGCTATGCCCCCTGTCTAATTTAGCTCCAGTCGCGATTGTCCTGCACGGTTCGCGCTGTGGCGTCAATTTCACCGGGTTTGACGAATTCAACATGATCAATCCGCAGGCGGATGGCATTTTGCGCCAGTTCCTTGAGTTTGTCCGGTAGTCCTGTGCCATCTTTGCCTTCGTGGAGTTCGAGGCGAATGGTGACCACATCGGCATTTTCTGGGCGAGTGATAATCGCTTGAATCTTCTTGATGTCGGGGAAGTATTGCAGCGCCGCCTTCAATTGATTGGGATGCAGGAACATGCCACGCACCTTGACCGCATCACCACTCCGACCAAATAGGCCTAATAACTGCTGGCGACCTTCACATTTTGCATCCGATACGGGGGCGAGCGCGCCAAGATCACCCGTCCCAAAGCGCACCAGTGGATAGCCGCGATTGAATGTCGTCACCACAATTTCGCCTGTTTCACCGGGCGGCAGGAGTTCACCTGTTTTCGGGTCGCAGATTTGCATGTGAACGTGCTCTGTCACACAAAACCCTTGCACACCGGGAATCTCATACGCCACAAAACCAAGGTCTGCCGTACCATATACAGATGTGGTTTGCAAACTCCACTCACCCTCGAATAGCTGCCGCTGTGCCGGTGTATAGGGTTCGGCAGTGAAGAGGGCTTTTTGCAACGGAATCGCGTTCGGCTGGATGCCCATCTCGCCCGCTTTGTCGTAGATGGTTTTGAGATAGCTGGGTGTCCCCACAAACCCCGTAATCTGCAAATCCATAATCATCTTGATTTGCAAATCGGTGTTGCCGGGTCCGCTAGGGATGACCGTATTGTCTACGCTTCGCAGCAGCTCATCTAATAATAAGCCAGCCGGCGTGAGGTGATACATAAATGTGTTTAATGTGCGGTCACCGGGCACAAAGCCACAGGCACGCATCAAATTACGTCCGGCTTCAACTGCCGACTCATCTACAGGTTGGGGATCATAAATAGGGCCGGGTGAAATATAGATGCGGGGCAGGGTTTTCGGGTCAACGGCGAGAAAGCCCCCAAAGGGCGGATTTGCAGCATGAATTTCCACCAGCCGATCTTTGCTGAGTACGGGTATTTTGGCTAAATCGTCCGCCCTGTTAATGTCTTTAGGAGATAAGCCCGCGTCATCTAGCCATTGTTTAATTGCTGGCGCATTATTATAGGCGTGAGCAATTTGTGTTTTGATCCGTTCGTCGAGTGTTGCGCCCAAATTACGTCCTCCATGAGTAAAAGTGAGTAATATGAGGGTGGGTTAGCCCAACCAGCGTTTGCGCCGCTTATAGTGTTTGACATCGCGATAGCTTTTGCGGTCACCCGTCTGATCCAGACCCAGATAAAATTCTTTAATATCTTCGTTTTCGCGCAGCATCTTGGCATCGCCATCTAACACCACACGTCCATTTTCCATCACATAACCATAGTCTGCCAATTCCAATGCAGCACGAGCATTTTGCTCGACCAATAATACGGATACGCCTTCTTGTTCGAGGATATTGCGAACGATTTCAAAAATTTCAGCGACGAGCATAGGTGCAAGACCGAGCGATGGTTCATCGAGCATCAAAAGGGTAGGATGCCCCATCATTGCCCGACCAATTACGAGCATTTGCTGCTCACCGCCCGATAAATAGCCGCTGATGTTCTTACGCATATTCTTCAAGCGCGGGAAATATCCATAGACCATCTCGACATCTTTACTGAAATGTCGTCCACCTTTATAGACCATCGAACCCGTATGTAGATTTTCTTCTACTGTTAGGTGCTGGAACAGAGGGCGACCTTCGATGACTTGAATGATACCTTTACGGACAATATCTTCGGCGCTCTGATTGTCGATACGTTCACCATTCCAGATGATGCTGCCGCGCGTGACCTCGCCTAATTCGCTTTTGAGCAGGCCGCTAATGGCCTTTAATGTGGTGGATTTACCCGCGCCATTGGGCCCCAGCAGGGTGACGACCTGTCCCGGCTGTACTTGAAACGATACGCCGCGAAGCACCAAAATGATGCTGTTATAGATGACTTCAATATTGTTAACGCTGAGTGTATTTGGCTTGACAATATCGTCTTTTTTTTCTTTTGCCATTTCCATAAGCATTATTCCCTATTTGTTCCTGCGATATGCGTGAAAACGGGGCAACCATCGCTGGCTGCCCCGTCGTGTTGGTGCAACAAAACGGTTTTACCCGTCCATCGCGCCCGGACGCAGATTCGGTACTTCGGTAAAGTCGGTCAACGGAATTACGATGGGGATGAACAGCGGGCCAGACTCAGTTTCGACAACCAGTGCGTCGTCGGCTGAGGTCGCCGGGCCAGTGCCGTCGGCATTCAGGAAGCGCATCACCGCAATGCGATTTTGCACGGCGTCGCGGAAGCCTTCCGCATAACTGCCGTTCCACAAACCCAGTGGCGAGAAGTCCCACGTATTGATGGTTTCGCGCAAGTCCGCGCCTGTTACCGCGTCTAAACTGCCAACACGATTCACAGTCTGAATATACATTTCAACAAATAGGTCGAATGAACCCCAACTCAGCAGATAGGCGATATTGCGCTGTGGCAGCGTGCGCGCGTTCAATTCCGCTTGCTGGGTGACAAACGCAACACCGGGGTTGGTCGCTGCTTCTGACCACCATGCGAATGGCATCGAACCCAGGATACCGTCAACTGCCGGCAGGCCATTGCTGCGGCGCGTGGTCTGTCCGAGCAAACCAACCGTGATGTCCATGACCCAGTTCACACCTGCAACGGTGACATCATCTTCCAGACCGAGATCAACAACGGTTGAAGCGACCAGCGCGGGGCCGGTTGCCAGGGTGTTGGTATAGAGAATATTCGCGCCCGCATCGACGAGATTCTGTACCTGTGTGAAAATGTCTGTATCGCTGGGGAGGAAGATTTGTGGTTCGTCCACCACCTCGACACCGAGACCTTCGCAATAGGCATTGCCCTCTTCAGTGAAGGCGGCTTCACCGAACGCACCGGGCCAGCTAATATAGCCGATAACGGGTTCGGGATACATTTCACTGTTGGCGGCAACATAGTCGCAGAAGCTGCCGAACTGATTGACATACAGCGGATTGCTGGCATAAATCCAACCCGGAGTTTGCCCATCTTCACCATAGAGGCCTTCTACTGAACCCGCGGAGATGAGCACAAGGCGACCATCTTCTGCAACCTGTTCACGCAGCAGTTCACTGTCTGGCGATGAATACAGCAGCAAAACTTGCGGGTCATACTCGGCTGAAAAACGATCATAGACCGATTGTGTTGCCTGTAGGTCACCACCCGTATCTTCGAAAACATGGTTCACTTCCGCACCACAGATGCCACCGTGTTCATTGAAGTAGGCTGCGGCGTCATCGAATGCGGCGATGATGGGTTGGGTGATGAAGGCATACGCGCCACTCAAATCACCGAAGTGATACAGCGAAATCGTTTCACCCGTGAGGTCAACTTCGCACTCGGTATGTACAGATGGATTTTCCATCATATCCTGTGCGGTGACAGGTACAATGGTGACAGAAACAGCTAAAACAACAACAAGAAGCAGCAGTAACTTACGCATTATGCAAATACCCTTTCGTTTTCTCACTTACAAATGTGGCAATAGTTTGCTGCAATAAGATCACCCGATGGTCGATACCTACCTCCTTCATCTACCTCATTTGATTGTAGCGTGTTTTAAACAAACCGCTAATGCGAGTAAGGTCGAATTTTCCACGCGGCTTTCAACACTTCCCAGCGATGGGCAATGCCGCGCGGTTCGATCACAAGGAATAAGACAAGCGCCGTACCAAACAATAATGGACTAACAGCGGCGTCAATATTCACTTCGCCGATGAATGGTAACAATCCCGGCAGATTGTCCCGCAAGACAGGTGATACGGACGGGATAACCGAATCGGTCAATATGCGTACAAATCCCACCCCGAACAAAGCGCCAAGGGGGAAACCAGCGCCGCCAATGATGAGCATTGCCAGCATCAATACCGATGTGTCGAGACGAAAACTATCGAGTGACAGGCTATTGGACTCGAATGCTAATAGGGTGCCCGCGATGCCCGCATAAACCGCGCTCAAGAAAAAGGCTTGCAGTTTATAGCGAAAGACATTGATGCCCAGCAATTCTGCCGCGAGGTCATTGTCTCGGACTGAAATAAAAGCGCGTCCGACACGGGTACGAATGATATTGCGTGCTAGCAGCATCAATAATACCGAAATCGGGACAATGATGTAATAAATGGCAATGTCTGCCGAAAAACTCAGCGCGCGCCGTTGTACGACATCCACACCAAAGGCGGTTTCTGATTCAGGTGGCAAAACGGTCAGAACATAATTACCGGGTTTTGTCGCCGTGTAGGTGAAGCCGGTGACTGCACCCGCATCGTTCGTGATAAACTGCATATTAATGTCACCGCCAACCACGACTTCGCCATCAGCGTTGACTAACCGCAGCATGGGTGCGGCACCGCCACTATAGGTCAAATTCACATAGAGTATATCGACCATAATGGCGTCGCCCGTGTTGATGACAATTTCGATAGGGTCGCTGCCGGTGCTGTTTTGTGTGGTTTGATTGTGTGCGCCAAAAGGCCCAATCACCGGGGCAGGGACGTTTAATGGGCGTGTGCCGCCAGTGAGGTGCTCCATAGGATAGCGCAAGACCCAGGGAATGATAAATTGCGCCGCCAGTGTTGCCATCGCCAGATAAAAGCCTTTAACGCGCAGCGATGGCAAACCAAACAAGAGTCCCACCAGGCCGGTGATGAGCGCCGTGAGCGGCAGTGCCAACCAGAACGACATGCCCAGCTCACGCGCTAGAATGGCCGAGCCATAGGCGCCAATGCCCATAAATGCCGCATGACCTAAGGAAATCTGCCCGGTATAGCCAATCAGCAAGTTCAGACCTTGTACCGCAATCACAAAAATCGCGATGCGGTTAATTGTGCCGATCCAGGTTTCCGCAAAGATATTCACTCCAAATGGGCCGCGCACGGTTAGCAGCGGGATCAGCAGCAGCAAACCGAGTCCAATCCATCGCTTGAGAAACTTATCCAGGCGCGTCCGGTCAAGGGCAATATCTTGTTTATAGGTTGTGTCAAAAACACCCGCTGGGCGAATATTCGCCATAATGACTCCAGTTTTCGTTATGAAACCACTATTTTCTTAAACAAATGTGAATGACCTGGGCTAAATACGCTCAATACGCTTTTCACCGAACAGGCCATCGGGGCGAATGACTAAGACGATCATTAATACTACATAAGGCGCGAGTTCGGTGCCGACTTGATTAGGAAATAGAAGGATGCCAAATTGTTCAACCAATCCAATAACAATCCCTCCGACAAATGCGCCGCCAATCGACTCTAATCCGCCGAGCAGAATCGCCGGGAACACACGCAGCGCCATGAGATTGATATTTTGCGATAAACCGGCTGCACCACCCTGTAATATGCCGGCAATGGCTGCCATCAAAACGGCAATCGCCCATGTGGTTGCCAAAATCGTGCGGACGCGCAGACCTACCGATTGGGCAAGCTGCTGGTTTTCTGACGTGGCACGCATCGCGAGGCCGGTGTTCGTGTAGCGAAAGAACACTATAAAGCCGCCGAACGCAATCACCGCCAGTATAAACGCAATTACAAAGTCGATTTGTACAATAATCGACCCGCCGAGGATCTCATCAAATTGATCAATCCGTAAGGGGCGAAAACCGCCGCGTGTTGCCGGGTCAATAAAAATGGGTAAATCGAGGGTCACAGCACCCCAAAGAATTTGAATCGTGCCATGAAACATCTCTGCCAGCGCGAGGGTCATGAGCACCGCGGTGAACAAGGGCTGACCAATGAGCGGGCGGATTGTAAACCGTTCTACCGCAAGGCCGATAAGGATGCTGCCGCAGAATGTCCCGACGACGGCGTGTATCCAGCGCCACTCAATGCCCCCATAAATCATCAAAAATATCAGGACAATCACTGCCACAATCCCGCCAATGATGTAGCGTGGATCGAGAATCGTGCGGTAGCCCGGTGTCGTGATGACCATAAGCACAGTTGCAAAAGCTAATAATCCCGCCGCAACTGGCGAGATGCTGCCAACGGTGAAAAAACTAAAAAATATCATCCCGCCGAGCACCATCAACCAGCCATGCGCGAAATTAAAGACCCCGGATGCCTTGTTAATGATGACAATGCCCAGGGCGACCAGCGCATAGACACCGCCGAGCAACAGCCCGGTGATGGTGGTTTGGACGAGCCGCGCGCCAGACCTTTCTGCAACATAAGGTTGTAGCCATAACGCAAACAAAATGATCGCGATGGCGTATGAAAAGTAAATCAGAGCACGATTATTTCGATATTGTTTCCATACAGGGGCTATGGCTTGCATGAAAATTCCTCTATTTCAAGAATTCTAGTCGGTCTTAAAAGCACGCACTGTAATAGCTTACACGGAATTGACGAAAAGCTCGGTTTCGACCACGCCAGAACGACCATCGCGATATTTCACTTCGGCGCTGACAACGATGCGTTCTTTATCGCCATACATGGCTTCAAGGATGTCACCATATTTTTGCTGTAAAGTATGGCGGCGCAGCTTACGGGTGCGGGTGAGTTCCGCCTCATCTGCGTCAAAGGCTTTGTGCAGGATGACAAATTTCTGGATTCTGGCTGGCGGTGGCAGGGTCTCGTTCACGCGCTGAATGTCGGCTGTAATCAGGTTAGCCACTTCGGGTTTTTGCGACAGGTCAACAAAGGTGGTGAAGTTCACGCGATTCTTTTCTGCCCAGCGCGCCATCGTCTCAAAGTCGATGATGATAATGGCCGTCACATAAGCCATGTCGAAGCCGCCGAGCGCCATGACATCTTGAATATTCGGGCTAAACTTCAGGCGGCCTTCAATATACTGCGGGCTGAACGTTTCGCCATTTGCGAGTTCAATCATATCCTTTACGCGGTCAAGGTAAATCAAATGACCGTCCTCGTCGATGTACCCGGCATCACCGGTGTGATACCAGCCTTCTTCGTCCAGCGCTTCGCCAGTTTTTTCCGGGTCATTAAAGTAGCCAGCGAAACGGGCCTGGGTGCGGATGAGGATTTCCTGATCTTCGGCAATCTTGATTTCCACACCCGGCAGAATGACGCCGACGCTTGCGAGTTTGACCTTTCCGGGAACATGCAGCGTGCCGAAGGTTTCGGTGGACGCATAGAGCTGCCGGAGTTCAACCCCTAACGCGCGGAAAAAGCGAATGACATCCGGGCTAAGGGCTGCGCCTGCGGTGAGGACATTGCGCGCGTGGGTTAGCCCCACTTTATCCCGCAGCGGTTGAAATACGGCAAATTCACCCAACCATCGCAGTGCTTTGAGATGCGGGGGGATGGTCTTGCGCTCATCTTCTAAATCAATCACTTTGTATGCGATTGGCATAAATAATTTATACAAAACCCGATTAATCCACGAACTATCGTGGATTCGAACTTGCATAATGCTGGCAAGATTTTCCCATAGGCGGCTGGGGATCAAGAGTCCAGCCGGTGCAATCTCGCGGATGTCGGTTTGGATGGTCTCTGGCCCTTCAGGGAAATTCACCACATGCCCATGAATCAGGTGTGGCGCGAAGCCAAAGGCCTGTTCGCTGGCCCATGCCATGGGGCTGAACGAGAGCCAATTGTCCGTCTGGTACGAACGCATGTAATCGAAGAAAATCTGATTGCCTAGAATATACTGATACTGCGTAATCATGGCAAACTTAGGCGCGCTCGTGGTGCCCGATGTCATGCTCAGGATAATGACATCTTCCGGTTGTGTTGCGGCGACCATTTTCTCGAACACATCCGGGTTGGATTGACGATACGCACGCCCTAACGCTTCGACATCAGTGAAACTGATCAGCCAATCATCGTCATACGCCCAGAGTCCGCGTTCGTCCCAGTAAATCACCTTGCGAATACGTGTCGCTTTTTCTTTTAAGTCCAGCGCCTTATCGACCTGTTCTTGATCGTGGGCGAGTAAGAATGTCGCGCCCGTGGTTTCAAGGACATAATGCAGTTCCGGTGGCGATGCGTCGCTGAAGACGCCGACTGTCCGTGACCGTGCCGCATGAACAGCGACCTGCGCCCAATAGAATTCGGGGTCATTTTCACCAATGATGGCAACAGTTTCTTCAGTTTTTAGGCCGAGACTGACCAAACCCAGACAAAAATCGCTCACATGGGCATAGACTTCGTTCCACGTATACTGCTGCCAGATGCCGTAGTTCTTTTTACGCATGGCAACATCATCACCCAGCGCCTTGACACGCAGTAAGAATTGTTTAGAGAGCGTGTTCGCATTTTCAGGAAGCGGTTTATAGGTCTGTTCGGGCAATTGTGAGGTATAGATTGTGCCCGCCTTTGCTGGACGATAGGGAATGGTCGATTTTTCTACAATCATGATTACGCTTCCTGTCCTAAATAGGCTTTAATCACACGCTCGTTCTTGCGAATTTCTGCGGGCGTACCTTCAGCAATTTTCTGACCAAAATCAAGGGCAACAATATGATGTGAAATATCCATCACCAGACCAATATCATGTTCAATCAGCATGATGGTCATTTTTTCGCGCTCGTGAATATCCAGGATGAAGCGCGCCATGTCTTCTTTTTCTTCGACGTTCATGCCCGCCATGGGTTCATCTAATAACAGCAGCGTTGGTTCGAGCGCGAGTGCGCGTCCTAATTCCACCCGCTTACGCAACCCGTAACTGAGTGTGCCGACGATTGATTTGCGAATGTGCTGCATTTCGAGAAAATCAATAAT
>CAZTLI010000156.1:0-11066 GCA_964614375.1 uncultured Anaerolineaceae bacterium | reverse complement strand
TTTTTGCCATGCTTCTATCATAACATCATGTCCATCTTTTTGCATTTATCCATGAACTCTCGCGTATGATGATCTCCGGGTATAGCGTAACAGTATCGGGAACGGTATAGTCCTCATCATTAACATTTGCTTCAATCATTTTAGCGAGGGTTTCAACCGTCAATTCGGCAAATTGCTCAAACGGCAGGCGCGCGGTGGTCAGCGGCGGACTAAAGCATTTGGCTTCGGGTATATCATCTATGCCCACGACACCGAGTTGATGGGGTATTGCAAGCCCATGACGATTGGCATAACTCAGGACACCTAATGCCATCTGGTCGTTACAGGCGAAGACCGCATCTAGCGATGGATATTGCTGGATAAGCTGGCTCATCGCGTGCTCACCACTGTCAGCCGACCAATCCCCATCGGCAATTTGCTCATCTGTAACCGTGAAGCCTGCGCTTTCCAGTGCATTGCGCCACCCTTTAATCCGCAATTGACCGCGTATAGTCGGGCGTAATTGTCCGGTAATGATGCCGATATGCTTGTAGCCTTGCTCGATGAGATGGGTTGTGAGGGTTTCGGATGTGTGAATTTGATCCATAAATGCAGGTTTTGGCAAACCAGGCATGGAGGCTTCCATTGTGACGACGGGAACACGTAAACCATCTAAATTTTGCTCGATAATCTCGTCATGTCCCGCGCGTTCCATAACCGCCCAGATGATACCGTCGGGTTGATAGGTCAGCAGCTCACGCAGGTAATGGGCGATTTCGGCACTGTCTTCACCGTGGGTGATGTAGGGCAGCAGGCGATAGCCAGCTTGATACGCATGTTTGTCGAGTTCAACAAAGATTCGACTCGGCCCATATCTATCGAGCGAACCAATGATTGCGCCGATCATCCGGGTGCGCTGTGTGCTCAGGCTGCGGGCGATGGCATTCGGTTGATAACCCAGACTGTCAATGATGTCTTGCACACGGCGGCGTGTCGCGCGGGAGACATCAGGACGATTGTTAATCACACGCGAGACGGTTTGGGATGAAACGCCCGCTTTTCTGGCGATGTCGTATAACGTGATTTTGTTCACCATATACCAGTTCACTATCCCCTATAACAACCCATTGAAGCTGTCACACAAGTGCAGTTCCGTTAGCGGTAACGGGAACGCTAACGGAAATTATAACGCTATCTCAATCGCTGTCAAGAAATTGTGTGTTATAGGGAAAGTGTCCTCGAAAAAACATCATCTTTTACCGTGTACATAACGCTCTATATCCGGCTGCGGCTTAATTAGCCCGAATATCATCGACTGTGAGCGTTAACAAAAGGTCGAAAAAATTTTTGGGATTGCCGACTATCGCGCGGCACGCCCGCGAGCAGACTGGAAAAGCTCCAGAGCATAAATTATTTGCGTCTATACCCATTTTATGTTAACGTTAACATGATTATAGCGAGGGTACGCGGATTTGTCAACCAATACGGAGGGGCCGATGGATAAATCCAAACCCGCCACCATGATTGATGTGGCGAAAGCAGCCGACGTTTCGCACCAGACGGTCTCGCGCGTCATCAATAATCATCCCAATGTTGCGCCCGAAACACGCGCACGAGTCCTGAAGGTGATTCAGCAGTTAAATTATCGCCCCAATCGTATGGCGCGCAGTCTGGCGGCGAAGCAGACGCGGACATTGGCGATTATCGCCTATGATATGAGCTATTATGGCCCAACGCAGATGGTCATCAACATCGAGCGCGCCGTTCGCAGCGCGGGCTATGATATGTTTTTTGCCAATATCGACCCCGACGCCAGCACCGATATGCTCGCGATTGCCAACCTCATCACCGAATGGTCGGTGGATGGCGCGCTGTTGATAGCCCCGGTGAGAGACATTCAATATTCACACATGATCGCCCAACTTGGCGGCATTCCAGTCGTGCAGATTGATGCCCCTTATGGCGCGATGGTGCCGTCCGTCGTCATCAACCAGCGTCAGGGGAGCTATCTCGTGACAAAGCACCTGATTGCGCTGGGGCATCGCGCGATATGCGAGATTCAAGGGCCAAAAAATTGGCACGGCGCGACGGCGCGTCATCAGGGCTTTCTGCGAGCGCTGGACGAACACGGATTGCAACCTGTGGGCAGTGTCGAAGGCAACTGGACGGCAGTCAGCGGCTATGACGCGACAGACGATCTGCTCCAGCAGTCCGATTTCACCGCCATTGTCGCAGCCAATGACCAGATGGCATTGGGCGCGATGAGCCGTCTGTCTCAACAGGGTTTGCGCGTGCCGGATGATGTATCAGTCACCGGATTTGACGACATCCCCGAAGCACAATTTTTCTCCCCACCGCTCACAACTATTCGTCAGGACTTTTCTGCATTAGGGCGCAAAGGCCTGGAATCGCTGATCGAGATGATTGAACAGCCCGATGTGCCAAAAGTGCAGCATGTGATTGATCCTATACTGGTGATTCGCGCGAGTACCCGTGCTGTCCACAATCACTACGCTTGATTCTCCGGCACAAATGTGGACTGACTCTGGCATATTCAATCGGTCTTTTGTGGCGTAAGATGAGTCTACGCAATAGCACTCTATATCCCATTACACATTGATACATTGGACGGACAATGAACTGGCTGGTTTTCGCGCTGCTTGCGCCGCTGATTTTCACATTGGTGAACTTTGTCGATAAATATATTGTCGAGCGCGAAGTGAAGGATTATCGCGGCATGGTGATCTTCACGGCGATTATGGCGCTGGCTGCGGGGACGATTTTCTTCATCCTCGGCGGTTTTCCGCTTCTGCCGGCGCGCGAGATGGCGATTATCCTGTTTACGGGGGCACTCACGGCGTGGGGCGCGGCGTTGTATTTCCCGGCAATTTCGGGCGAAGACGCCAGCAACGTCATTATCTTCTTCCAGATTACGCCCATTTTCACCCTCATCCTGTCGATGATCTTCCTCGATGAAGTGTTGACAGCGGGACAGTGGTTGGGCTTTATCCTGATATTTGCATCGGTCATTGGTGTGTCGGTTTTCAGCCAGCCCAGGCACAAGCGTGAGGGTAAGTGGTTTCAACTTTCGCGCGGGTTTTTCCTCATTCTGGGTGTGGATGTGATGGTCGCGATTTCGTTCGTCGTTTTCCGTAGTGTGATACAGGCGGAAATCCCATTCGCGGCGATTATCACCTATGAAAGCTGGGGGATTACGCTGGGTGGACTGGTGTTATATTTGTTTGTCCCCACCATTCGTCGTGCCTTTCATGTCACCCTGGGCGACATACGTAAACAGGGTCTGGCGGTTATCGCGCTGAACGAAACCACATTTGTCGTCGCTAAACTCCTCAATTTTGTGGCGATTTCAATTGCGCCGTCTGTCGCGCTGGTCAGTGTGTTGATGGGGACGCAGGTCTTCTTCGGGATATTGCTCGGTTGGCTGCTGACAACGGTGCTGCCTGCGATTTTCAAAGAAGACATCACACGCTCTGGTTTGATGCGGCGTGGGGCGCTGGCGGCGGTATTATTTGCCGGAATCATCCTCGTGAATTAAAGTTATCGTCTGCTGCCTTCGCGTATTCTGGAGAAGAACAGACGATGCACCCCTTGATGGTCGAATTTTGTGACCGGCTGAATGAACTCCATAAGGACATGGAAAAAGCCATTGCCGGGTTATCCGTTGAAGCATTGGACTGGATACCCGGCGATGACATGAATTCGTTATGTGTGCTGGTTGTCCATACCTGCGGCGCAGAACGTTACTGGATTGGCGAAATGGGCGGGGGCGTCCCCGCTGGACGCAATCGGGATGATGAGTTCGCGGCGAAGGGTTATGACGAAATGACCCTGAAACAGATAATTGCCCAAACCCATGACTATAGCTGCAAAACCCTTGAATCGTTGTCGCTGGACAATCTGGCATTGCAACGCAATTGGCCTGTACGCAATATTTCGCTGACGGTGGCGTGGTCGATTTTGCACGCGCTCGAACACACCGGGCTGCATCTGGGGCACATGCAAATCACGCGCCAGTTGTGGGATGAGCATCAAGCCTCGTGACATGACTCACGCGATTCTGTTCGTATCAAGCTATACCGGTTTGGGTGGGGGTGAATCGTGGCTGTTGACACTCGCCCGTCACCTCGATCCGGCACGATTTCTGCCGCATCTGCTCGTCCCGGCAGAAGGCGATTTGGCGCGATTGTGGCGCGAAGCGGGTTGGCCTGTCCACCTCACGCGCTGGCGCGGCGCGACGACCTATTTTGTTCCCCCTATCTGGGCACGATTCCCCATCAGCTATCGTATCGAAGCCCTCATACGTGAAAACAATATCAACATCGTCCATAGTGACTATCACACCCTGCCGATGGCATTACCCGCCGCCGAACGTGCCGATGTACCCGCGTTATGGACGTGTATGGGCTGGTGGTTCACGCCGAAATTGTGGCAGCGGGGATTTTTCCGGCGGAGTCGTGCCACATTCGCCCATTCACACGCGATTAAAGATGGCTTTCTCGGTCAACCGCCGTTTATGCCACCGGAACGCATCGAGGTACTGTATCCCGGCGTGGATACAACCCGCTTTCATCCCGATGTCGATGGGCTGCGGGTGCGCTTCGAGGCCAATCTCAAACGTGATGCGCCGGTTGTGGGGATGGTGGCGCGCTTCCAGGATGTGAAGGGACATGAGGTCTTTCAAGATGTCGCGCGGCAGGTCGCGTTGCAAATCCCGGAGGCGCGCTTTATCGTCGCGGGCGAGAATACCCAATCCAGCGCCGACAACGCCTATAAACGGCGCATCTTGCGCGGATTAGAGACCGACACGATTCTACGCAGTCGATTGCAGTATCTTGGCTTTCGTGATGACGTGGAACGGGTCATCGCCGCAGCCGATGTCATGGTTTGCACGTCGCATTTTGAGAGTTATGGCATATCCAATATCGAAGCGATGGCGTCGGGCAAACCTGTCGTCAGCAGCAATCGCGGCGGCCCATTGGAGACGATTGTGCATAGCGAAACGGGGTATCTGGTCGATCCGGGCAATGTGCAGGGCTTCGCCAGCCATCTCATCACGCTCTTGCGCGACGCCGAACTGCGCGAAACGCTAGGCAGAGCAGGTCGTGCCCGTGTTGAACAGCATTTCTCCGCCAACAGCAGCGCTGCACAATTCACCCGCACATTGGAACGGCTGTTGATGGAATAATCCATGTTGAACACAGACAGCCAACCGCCCGTGGTTACGCTGGTGGATGATTTGTGCGCTGCTGGTCAGCAAGTCAGAAAAGCAACGGCTGTATTTTTAGCTGAAGTGCTGAAAGCTGACACGCTTTTGGTCTATTTTGCTGGCGTTGAGTTTGCGCGCATTCCGGGTTTGGCGAATGCTCTACTCAGTTCGTCAGCACAAAACGATAGCGCACATCATTGCGGCGCAGACGGTCAAGCGCGTCGTTCACGCTGTCCATGGGCAGGACTTCGGTCTGGGCGACGATGTTGTGGCGCGCGGCAAAATCCAGCATTTGGGTCATGATTCCACGTCCGCCAATGCCACTCGCGGTCACGTTCGCCTGGTTATCCATCAAGCCGCCAACGTGCAAACTCACCCGTTCACCCGGCACACCGACAAAACACAGCACGCCATTCGTCCGCAGCGCCCGCAGATAATCCGACCATTTGAGATTGGCGGTCACGGTGGAAATGATGACATCCAGCGACCCGCGTATCCCTTTCATCGCGTCTGAATCAGCACTGGCGACAAACCGACTCGCGCCGAAGTGACGGGCTTCGTCTTCTTTGGCGGCGGTGGATGAAAAAGCCGTTACCTCACAGCCCATTTTGGCGGCAAATTGCAGCGCCAGATGCCCCAATCCACCAATACCAATCACGCCAACACGACTCGTATGTTTGGCATAGCGGCTGAGGGGTGAATAGACCGTCACGCCCGCACATAACAGGGGCGCGGCAGTTTCCGATGCGAGTCCGTCGGGGATCGGGAAGGCGAAACGGCTGTCAGTACGGATGCGCTCAGCAAATCCGCCGTAATTGCCCACGCATGTATCCTGCGAGTGGTCACATTGTTGTTCAAATCCCGTCATGCACTCTTCGCAGTTCAAACATGCTGTGCGCTGCCAGCCCACGCCGACACGCTGCCCAATGGTCAAATGACTGACCGCGCTGCCGATAGCCGTGACTGTGCCGATGATTTCGTGACCCGGCACAAGGGGATAGGTACTGGATTTCCAGTCGTTATCCACAAGATGGACATCGCTGTGACAGATGCCGCAGTGCGAAATGGCGATTTCGACGCCGTGCGGGTCGAGGTCGGCTTCGGCATACTGCCAGGGTTCGACTGGCGCTTTGGCTTCGTGTGCGGCATAACAATTGATGGTCATTGTCTAATTTTCCTCGTTTGCAAGTCAATAAGAATAAGAATCTACATGCGTTGAATATTGCGGGCGGATAGTCCCGATGTCGTTTCCACGATTTCAAAGCGCACGCGCGTGCCCGGTGTGATGATGCGGTAACCTTCTCCGGGGATGGCGGTGAAATTGAAAAAGATGCCGATGCCGTCACTAGTGATGATAGTACCGTTGCCTGTGCGAAAATCGAAGTGATCAACCATGCCTTCGGCGACAGGCAAACCACTTGCTCCTAATTCGGGCGCGCCGTCCACCCATTCGCTTTGCGGGATACGCAGTTTTTTGGCTTCGGGCGTGTCCCATGCGCTATAGGGATAGTAGGGTAGCGTTTGCATGATAGCGCGTACATCCTGCCGCAGTTCGTGCAGTGTTGGACGCCCAACGAAATACCAGCCGGGATACATATTGTGGATGGTCATATCAGGTCGCAGGACGAAGGTATATGGTTGGGCAGGGTCGGCATATTCGCCCTCTGTCGTATCGAGGATGTTGATTTCGTTGATAAGTTCGCGCTCAACATCACACAAAAATGACCATTTAGCCCCTAATCCTGCACGGAAAGCGGCCTGTACAATTGGTGGCTGCACAGCAATCGAGACCATACGACAATAACTGACTGCCAGTTCGTCTTGAAATGCTACCAATTGACGCATTTGCTGCTTGTCGCGCGGGCAGAAGAAGCCGCGATAGAAGACGATAATTAGTGGATAGCCTTCGTGAAATCCCAACCGATGATCCATCTCACCGGGTTGTGGCAGTCGCGCCAACTGCACGATTTGACCGTTGTGGTCGGGCAGTTCAGCATCGGGGAAAGGATCGCCAATGTGCAAGTTGGTGGTCACGACGAATTCTCCTTCGACTGCTGTTGGCTTTCGTAATAGCGGGCTTCGCTTTCGACAAATTCGACAGCGGCGGCAATGGTTGGATTGGGTAGTGTACTGGCGGGCAACGAATGCACGGCATATTCAATCAGTTCTGGTTCATTGCCCATTGATACAGACACACTGCCGACCTGATTGGTTTCTATTGCAGGTAGATACAGGATTTTGTTAACTAATTTGAGCGGTGCTGATGGCAGCAGTATAATTTGCAGAGGTGCGTCAGATTCCCCGCGCGAAGTCCCAAACCGCACGCCGGATTTGCTATCCGTGTGGGGATGGTCATCATCTATCAATGCGACGCCGATATTGTTCTCTTTGAGTCTATCACGACTTTCGGCGTCGAGGATGCTCGTCACATTCGCGGCACTATAACCCATCGCATCGAAGACCATCAGCGTCGAACGTCCGCCTGTGACCGTGCAAGGCCAGACCTCATCGACACATGATTCGCCCAAATCCACGAGCAGACGGTGAGTCGGGCGGGGATTGCGCGCGGCCTTCAAACGGGTGATGAAGGTATGCAGCCGGGGCAGCAGCGATAAATCGCCCCGGATGCGATGGGTATAGAGCAGTTCAAGTGTTACCGGTGTTTCCATTGGGCGTCGCGTTTTTCGACAAAGGCGCTCATGCCTTCGTGTTTGTCTTCTGTGCCGAAGGACAGGAAGAAATTGCGTTTTTCCAAGCGCACACCTTCTTGCAGACTGAGTTCATGGGCGGCGTTGATGGCTTCTTTGGTCAGGCGGACGGCGACGCGCGATTTTGACGCCACCTTTTGCGCGATTTTGACCGCTTCATCGAGATAGACTTCAAGGGCGACGACCTTATTCACCAGACCATGCTGCATCGCTTCCTGCGCGCTCAGGCGTCGGTCTGTCAGCATGATTTCCATCGCCAATGCCTTGCCGACGGCGCGTGTGAGCCGTTGTGTGCCACCGCCACCGGGCAAGATACCGAGATTAATTTCGGGCTGACCGAACACTGCCGTTTCCGACGCGACAATCATATCGCACAGCATCGCCATTTCGCAACCGCCACCGAGCGCATAACCCGATACCGCCGCGATGATGGGTTTGCTATAGCGTGAGAAGTCAAAGACGATGGTGCTGCCCATCATCATCTCCACATAACTGGTTTCCAGCATTTGTTTGATGTCCGCACCCGCCGCGAAGACCTTCTCGTTGCCTGTGATAATCATGCAGCCGATGCTGTCATCCGCTTCAAAGGCATTCAGCGCATCATAGAGTTCGTTCATGAGTGGGTCGCTGAGGGCATTAAGGGCTTTGGGACGATTGAGGCGAATCAAGCCCACGCCGTCAGCCGGGATTTCGGTCAGGATGTTTTCGTAAGCCATCTAATTTGCTCCATTTGCACAAGCGTAATCTAATCGAATCGAAATTTGATTGATGGTAACACATTTTAATGACGATAGGGTAATGCCACGAAGCTTTGGGCAGGGCGGTTTACCGTTGTCTACTTTCGTGCTTTTCTACAATGAGGTCGTCTTCTTCGTCTAATAATTCATCCTCAGATGCTAGGCGCTTGATCTTGTTATCGACACCAGCAAATAGGCGCGGGGCATAGTGATGCAGGTATATCCAAAGATAGATGTAAGCCCCGACTATGATTCTATTATGGCTAAATTATAGTCCGGGACGCCCTTACTCATGGGGGGAGTGACATATTAGGGCGTGAGGTCGATCCAATACTGTCGGGTGGGCGTATCGCGCCAGTCCAGCGTATAGGTGCTGTGGAGGACACCGCCGTTGGCTTCGATGATTTTTGCCGAGCCGATGTTACTATCGTCGCAGGTGAGCATCACGCGCGTCAGGCCAAGTGAGCGCGCCACATCCAGCGCCAATCTACAAATCAACGTGCCATGACCACGCCGCCGCATCGTCGGACGGATGTCGTAACCGATGTGCCCGCCGAAGGTCTTGAGGAAATCGTTCAATTCGTGGCGAATGCCCGCCCGCCCGATGAAGTATTCGCCATCGACCAGCCACATGATGTGTTCGGGGACGCGATTCGGCTGTGGTTTGTCGATTCTGTCGATGAGCGATTGCACAAATCCCGCGAAATCGCCGGCTACGTCGTCATAATCCCAATCGGTGTGATAACCCTCCGCATGAAATTCACGCAGCGCGGCGAGGAAACTGTCTTTATAGTCCACAGAAGGCGGTATCAGATAGGGCGTTTTTGTCATGATTGGACTCACATGCGCGTATGGCAGCAGGTCAACAGCGGTTATGATATGTCAGTAAGGTGAAATTTAACAGGAGAATCTGCTATGGCGTTGGAAATGCGACCTGAATGTGAAACGTGTGGAAAAAGCCTCACACCCGATGGCGAGGCTTATATTTGTACGTATGAATGCAGCTTTTGTGCCGATTGCACGGCGGAAATGGCGCACATCTGCCCCAACTGCGGCGGTGAACTGGTGCGGCGTCCACGCAAGGGCAAAGTCAAGCGCGATTAATCGCACAAGCCGCAATTACGGAAACGGCGTTCCGGCCTGTATTGTTAGCATAATCTGCGGGAAGATTTCACCCATCATGCTGCCCATCAACGATGAGAGGATGCAAAAGGCGATGACAAAGACCATGGCAACCATGATGAAGATAGAGATTGCGATTGTTCCTGCGGCTTGCCCACCTGTGAATGCGTGCAATGCCATCAGGCCACGTCCCTGTAAGATCAGTTGATAAATGGCAATCACAAGCGATACACACGAAAATGCCAATGCTGCTTCTGGCAAGATGATAGAAGTCAGACCCAGTATGATGCTGATGATAATAAATGGGGCTGCGATTGCGCCGTAAATATAGAGCCACTCGCTAAATGTGCCTTTGCCACCAAACGCTTTCGCAATTAAGTGAACAATACCGCCGGAGATGACCAGCGCCAGTATGCTCAACGCACCCGCTAGCAGGGTGGAGCACAGTAACATTGGTAAGAAAACTGCTGACGGGTTAAATGTGTATGGATAGGCCACAGCAGGCATACCATTCCACTGTACAACCGTGAGCACAGAATTGATGACGGCGCTAAACGTCGCAATCAGGAAAATCCATAGAAATGCCCGCGATGCAGTGGCTTTGGGGTCATTCAGGATACGGTCAAAAGCCGGGACTGAACCATCCGTGACAACCAGCGTCCACACCTCTTGCCAGCTCAGGTGTTCGCCAAATCCGCGCTTGGGCTTTTCAGGTTTATAAATGTCGCTGAAATCGTCCTGCATCGGTCAACCTTTCTATTTCCATGACTATTTGTGACGATGTGTACATCATTATATGCCAAAATGCAGGCTTTGCGGTGAAATCAATAGCTCAGCGCCGGGGGAAGCACCCGCAGAATTAGATACGCATCCAGCGCTGCTAGCGCAAACAGCACGACAACCGTTGCATAGGGGTGGAAGACAATCTGCCGCAGCGGAAGCGTCTCCGGCAATAGCTGCAAAATAAGTCGTCGCCACGCATCGACACCAATCGCTGCCCATAAGCCAATGGGAATCAATGCCGGGAACAGATAACGCCCCTGAAATTGCTGAAACTCGGTGTTGTAGTAGATATAGGCGATGAAACCAAACACGACAGTCAAGCCCATGATGAGCCATAAATTGCGTTGAACGCTGGTCAGTGATTCCGACGCCGCGCGCTGTCGATAGGCAATGTCGATGAGCAGGCCAATGACAATGAGCGCCGTGAACAACGTGAGTACCGTATAAATGCGCTGTTCCATCGGCAGTCCCATCCAGCCAAATTGTCCCCAGAAGCTGTTGAACGTGGTC
>CAZTLI010000155.1:0-11126 GCA_964614375.1 uncultured Anaerolineaceae bacterium | reverse complement strand
GGCTGAAAGCGCATTGATTGATCCCGATGAGGCCGCGCAAACTGCCTTTAACGAAGTAGAAACGGCTTACATTGCCAGCAAAGAAGGTCGCCGCAGCAACGGGTGTTACACGGGGGTCGGTCAGGTTGCATGGTCAACGGTGGATGCCGAAAACTTCACTGATGCAGGTGCTGCTGATGAAGAACACGCCGCAGGTGATGAAGCGGCAGGCGATGAAGCGGCAGGCGATGAAGAACTCGCTGAAGGCGAAATCGTCGTTTCGATTGATACACCCGATGGCGAACTTGTGCTCTATCGGGGTACAGAACCCGGCCACGCTGAATCCTACTATGAAACCGGGCACTTCCATGTCGATCCTGCCAATGAACTGCATCGCCGCGAATTCCCGTTTGTTGTGCTGCCGTTCTTGCGCGTGCCATCGACTGATTTGAATATGACCGTATCGCTGGCGCTTATCGCTGTGGTGATGATTCAGGTGATGGGCTTCCGGGCGTTAGGGTTGAGCTATCTATCCAAGTTTTTCGCGGTGCAGAATTTGTTCAAGTCACCGCTCGGCGGTATCGACCTCATTGTCGGTATTCTGGAACTGGTCGGCGAGTTTGCGAAAATTCTCTCGTTCAGCTTCCGTCTTTTGGGCAATATCTTTGCAGGTTCGATCCTGCTGTTCGTGATGAGTTTCCTGGTGCCGTTCCTGCCATGGCCCTTCTTCATCCTGGAATTCTTCGTCGGCATCATCCAGGCGCTGGTGTTTGGGTTGCTCACGGCGATTTTCATGAACCTGGCGACGGTCAGTCATCATCACGATGACCACGAAGAAGGTCACGAACACTAAGCGACGGGTTGATAACAACCTCACGCGATTACGAATTATCGGAAAGTCTATCAACAAGCACATTGGAGGAAAGAAAGACCTATGGAAGCTGAAGCAACAATTCTTCTTGGAAAAGCAATTGGCGCTGGTCTGGCGATGATCGGGGCAGCCGGTGGTGGTATCGGTATTGGTCTGGCAGTCGGTGGTGCGGTACAGGCAATGGGACGCAACCCGGACCACACACCCACGATTCAGACAAACATGATTCTGGGTGTGGCATTCGCCGAAGCCGTCGCGATTTATGCCCTGGTGGTCGCGCTGATTATTCTGTTCGTGCTCCAGTAAGCTGGCGACAAGAGGTCATTGGAAAGGAGTACGTACATGAGTCCACTTGATAATCTTGGGATTAACCCCGGTTTCTTGCTCATTCAAATCATCGCGTTTGTGGTGCTCTATACACTGCTAACACGCTTCATTTATGACCCGCTGGTGAATATGCTGCGTGATCGTCGCGCCCGTATCGCCAAAGGTCTGGAAGATGCCGAAGCCGCAGCCAAAGCCCGCATGAACGCCGAAAGCGAGGCCGAGAAAATTCTGGCACAAGCCCGTTCTGAGGCTGCCCAGCTTGTAGAAGAAGCCCGTTCTCGCGGCGAAGTCGTGGCGAAAGATGTCGAGGCCGCAGCCCGTAAAGAGGCCGACTCTATCCGTCAGGAAGCGCGTGCCGCTGCCGAAACTGCCCGCAATGCCGAACTCGCGGGTCTGCGCGATCAGGTTGTGGCGATTTCAGTCGAAATGACTAAACGCCTCATCGGTGAGACTATTGATCAAAAGCGCCAACAAGCCCTGGTGAATGATTTCTTCGCCAAAGTCCCTGCCAGTGCTAAATCACTGTCTGGTGATGTCGTCGTCGTCAGCGCCATGCCCCTGACCGACAAAGAACAGGCACAGGTTAAGAAGGAAACGGGTGCGTCGGCTGTCGAGTTCAAAGTTGACCCGGCTATCCTTGGTGGTTTGATTATTCGCGCGGGTGATCGTGTGGTCGATGGCAGTGTCCGCCACAATCTGAGCGGTATCGTCGAGACCATTGGCTAATAATCTAATCGAGCGATTTCAACAGGCGTAACCATTGCGGTGCGCCTGTTTTCATTTATCGACCCCCTGTGCGATGTGAACAGTTTGGGCTAAGATGTGGCTGTTTGGATAAGGATAGGCACACACGTACATGCCGAAGCGATTGAGTCAACTCATAACGGTATTACCGGGTGATAGGGTGATTGCCGTGTCTGGCGATGCGGATGTTTACGCGCCTGTTGTCGAATCAGATCGGGATGTGCGACCCGGTGGTGTGTTTGTGGCGCGTGCGGGGCGTTCTGTCGATGGGCATGATTATATACCTGCTGCGATTGAACAGGGGGCAGCGGCGGTTGTCGGTGAGCGCGATCTGCGCGATTTATCTGTGCCTTATGTGCAGGTGTATGATGCACAGGCTGTCACCGGGCTGTTGGCGGCGGCCTACCATGATTTTCCATCGCGTAAGCTCGTGGTGATGGGTGTCACGGGTACAGACGGCAAAACCACGACCAGCCACCTAATCCATAGTATCCTCAAGAGAGCGGGACTCAATGCTGGCTTCATCAGTACAATTGAGGCCGATTTAGGCGGTTCCACTGAGGCGACGGGTTTGCATGTGACCACACCCGGCGCGCCGCAGGTACAGGGTTATCTGGCGCGGATGGCGGCAAATGGGCTGACGCACTGTGTGCTCGAAATGACCAGTCATGGTCTCGCACAGGGGCGGCTCAATGGTGTCGATATAGATGCGGCGGTGCTCACCAATCTCACCCATGAGCACCTCGATTATCATGGGTCGTGGGAAGTCTATCGCGATGCCAAAGCAATGATGTTTCGGATGCTCGATAAAGCCTATCGCAAACCCGGTCAACCCAAAATCAGCATTATCAATGCCGATGACCCGTCTGCGGACTTTTTCGCGCAAATCCCCGCAGACCGTATCCTGCATTATGGAATTGCCAATCCTGCCGATTTCCGGGCCACGGACATTACCTATGCGCCCGATGAGACTGTCTTTATCGTGAACGATGAATCGATCCATAGTGCGCTTGTAGGCGAATTCAATGTGTTGAATATCCTGGCTGCCCTATCTCTGGCACGCGGTTTAGGCATTGATTGGGCTGCAATCGGCGAAGGGGTTCGTGGTGTAAAAGCCATTTCGGGACGGATGCAGCGTATTGATGAAGGGCAAGATTTCACGGCAATCGTTGATTTTGCACATACACCGAATGCGCTCAAACGGGCGCTCGAAGCCGGACGGACGATGCTGCCAGCGAACAAACGGTTAATCGCGGTGTTTGGCAGCGCCGGACTGCGGGATGTCGAAAAACGACGCCTCATGGCGGAAACATCGGCGCAATTGGCGGATTTGACTGTGCTGACTGCCGAAGACCCGCGTACAGAGTCGTTGGATGCGATATTACAAATGATGGCAGATGGCTGCATTTCACAGGGGGGAGTGGAAGGCGAAACATTCATTCGGGTACGTGACCGCGGCGCGGCGATTTATCGCGCGTGTCAGATGGCAAAGGCTGGCGATATGGTCATGGTGTGTGGCAAAGGTCATGAACAGAGCATGTGCTTCGGCACGATTGAATATGATTGGGATGACCGTGATGCACTGCGGGCAGCGTTGCGCGGTACGCCCCTCAAAACACTGCCAACGGCTGAGGTCTAACCGATGAAGCTGTGTGGGGCGGACTGGTTTTATGTCGTCGCGCTGTTATTGTTCGCGGCGGGTTTGCGCTTCGTCGGCATAGATTTCGGGCAGCCCGATCCAGAGTATTCACAGAGTACCTATCCACAGCAGATGCTCCACGAACAAACGCCACTCCATCCCGATGAATTCCTGTTTATCACCCGTCCGCTGCGAATGGTGTTGACCGGACAACTTAATCCGCAATTTTTTGAAAATCCCTCTTTCCTCATCAATTTAAACTTCGTCACCTTCTTTCTGACCGATGCCGGTAATGGATTGACACACGAAGCGCGTGCTAACTTGAGCGGGCGCAGTTACGCGCCGTTTCATCTGTATCTCATTGGGCGGACATATTCCGCACTTGGGGGACTGCTGGCGGTGGCGGCGGCCTATGCACTGACGTTACGCACAGCCGGGCGTTTTGCAGCGGCGACAGTCGGATTACTGGTCGCGGTCTCGTTCCCGCTGGTGCAGCATAGTCACTATGCGACGACGAGCAGCCTCGCGGCGGGATTTGCGACTGTCGCATTGTGGGCGGGTATCAGCAGTTTATATCGACAGGGCAAAAGCCAGCGTTATTTATTTCTGCTTGCGGGCATAGGTGCGGGACTGGCGGCGGGCAATCGTTATAATGCAGCGGTGGTGAGTCTGGTGGTGTTTTGCGCCGGATTGGTGCTGCTCTATCGCAATCGGGAACATTGGCGGACTGTGTTCAGCGGGTGGCTGCTGTTTCCACTGACATTTATCGTCACCACGCCGCATGTGATCTTTGATACGCAAAAGTTTTTGGATGACGTGCGTTACATCAGCAATCAATATTTGTTTGGTCAAGCAGGCGCGCGCTTAGTCTCACCGGAAACGGGCCTGCTGATGGAATATCAGTATCTGATTGTATTCGGAATTGGTATTCCGGCAGCAATCATGATTTTAGTTGGTTTCGTAGACGTTTGGTGGAGTCGTTCAAAGCTGCTCTTACGCCAGAATGCGTCCCTTTTAGCCATGCTGCTTATATTAGCCTATCTTGTGCCCTACAGCCTCGTGATTTTGCGAACCGTTCGCCCCAATGGTGCTGACCAACTGCTTGTACCTGCTATCCCGGCGTTTGCGATTCTGGCTGGTTCTGGCATTGGGTGGCTTTATCGTCAATGGCTGGCAAATAGACGACTGTTACAAGTCATCGTTGTTGTGGGAATAATAGGCTTCCCGCTGGCAGCGTCCGTGCAACTCGTGCGGCAGTTTAACCAGCCCGATACACGCGAAATTGTCCAGCGGTGGGTTTATCAACATTTACCATACGGGTCGCGCATATACTTAAGCGGGCCGTATAACGTGCCCCTTGATGCCGCTGATTATCGTGTTGAACAGGGGTTTACCTATGATGAACGCAGTTGGGGTGGTTTGCTCTCAGAAGGCTTTGACTATGTAATTGTGTCAGACGCACTGCTGCACAATAACAATCGCTTTATTCCTGATGATACGGCGAGTTTTGTGACGGTCATGGGCGCTATAAATTTAATCGAAATCGCGCGGGTTGAACGTCCAGTATGGTTGGGTTATGATTGGGCGCTGCATACCGCGAGTTACTGGCATAATCCGGGACTCGTCATCTATTGCCTCACTGAGCAAAGCTGCGCGGCGGTTGAATAAAGCGCAGCGTAATCGCAAGGTTAGCGACGTGTAATATCGAGGTGCTTGTGGTACAATCTTGCGCGAAAGAGGAGGATTCATGCCCGATTTAGGCATTGTCATTGTCAATTGGAATACCTGTGACTATCTGCGTAAATGCCTTGAGACGGTGTTTGCCAGTGCCGGGGAATGCACGTATCAGGTCGTGGTGGTCGATAATGCTTCGACAGACGATAGTGCTGATATGGTGCGTAATAATTACCCACAGGCCACTCTGATTGTAAATGCCAATAATGAGGGCTATCCGCGGGCTAACAATCATGGATTGCGTGAGCTGGGTTTTCATGGCCCAGGCGCTGTTGATGCAGCTGCGCCTCGCTATGCGCTGCTGCTGAATCCTGACACCGAACTGCCGCCAGATGGATTGTGCCGGATGGTGCAGTATATGGACAATCATCCTGATGTCGGCGTGGCTGGCCCCAAACTGGTTTTGGAAGACGGCAGTTTGGATAAAGCCTGTCGTCGTGGCTTCCCAACCCCGGCAGTGAGTTTTTATCATTATGCGGGACTGGCGAAAGCCTTCCCAAAGAGTGCGCGTTTTGGTCGCTATAACATGACGTTTGCAGACCCGGATACCGAAATCGAAGTTGATTCGGTGGTGGGTGCCTATATGCAGGTGCGTCGTGAAGCGATAGAACAGGTCGGTCTGTTGGACGACGTGTTTTTTATGTATGGAGAGGACTTAGATTGGGCGTACCGCATCAAAAAAAGCGGCTGGAAGGTGATGTATCATCCACAGGTGGTTGTCAAACACATCAAACGCGCCGCCAGCCGCAAAAGCAAGACAGCTCAGTTCGAGTTTTGGAGAGCGATGCTCATCTTTTACCGCAAACATTACCGGGCACAGACACCCCTATGGTTGCACAGCATGATTCTAACGGCGCTGCTGGCGAAGGGCGGGCGGCAGTTGTGGAACGAGATACACCACCCATCAACACCAATGGTCAGTATCTAAACCGCACCGCTACTGCACAACACAAGCACCGCGTCCGAACTATTCTCAATATAGTCATTATTGGCCTGGATGCTGTGTTGCTGGCGCTGGCATTTGTAGTGGGTTACTGGGCGCGCCTGAATCTGCCATTTTTTGCCATTCCGCCTGAAACAGCATTGTACCCCTCACTGGCCGATTATGCCGGGGTGATGGGTGTGCATATGTTGATTGTTATCATCATGTTTTATTCACAGCGTTTGTATCATCAAGCGCGGATGACCAGCCGCCTCGATCAGATACGTTTGATTGTGGGCGTGGTGACGATTGGCTCACTGCTAGCACTGGGTTTGCAGGAATTTTTCTTCAAGAACACCCTTTTTGAAGTCGATTATTCTCGTTCTTTATTCTTCTATGTGTGGGTGTTCAGCATGATTCTTGTCACGCTGGGGCGCGAATTCTACCGTCAGGTCTATACGCTACTCTATCGTCGGGGCATTGGACGGGCTAATCTGCTCATTGTGGGCACAGGTCGCCTCGCACGGGACATTATGCAAAAGACGCGCAATCGCCCCGAACTCGGTTACGAATTGGTCGGCCTGGTGCATGAGGGTGATAAAGCAAAAGATAAAATCCGCAATGTGCCCATACTCGGCACTTACCCCGATTTGCCGCGCATCATCGACGAATACGGTGTCGAGCAGGTGATTATTGCCTTGCCTGAAGCCAAGCGTGCGGAACTGGTTGAACTTATTACGTTGTGTCAGCGCGGAGAAGTGGATATTAAGGTCTATCCTGACCTGTTCGCATATATGGCGGGTGATTTGAACGTCCATGATTTGGCGGGCACACCGATGCTGACGGTGCGAGATATTGCGCTGCGTGGCTGGAAGCTCAGTCTGAAGCGGTCTCTCGATTTCTTTGGTGCGGCCTTTGGGTTGATATTTTTGTCTCCGTTGATGCTGCTAACCGCCGTATTGATACGGCTCGAATCATCTGGCCCCGTTTTCTATTCGCAGGTGCGAATGAGCCTCGATGGTAAACCGCTCAACATCATCAAATTCCGCAGCATGTTTGTTGATGCTGAAGCAGAAGGTGTGGGTTGGACAGTCGAGAATGACCCGCGTGTAACCCGTGTCGGACGCTTTATGCGCCGGACAAGCTGGGACGAGATACCTAACCTCATCAATGTCCTGTTTGGGCAGATGAGCCTGGTTGGTCCGCGCCCTGAACGTCCGGTTTATGTCCAGGAGTTCCGCAAGCAAATCCCGCGTTATATGGAACGGCATCGCGAAAAAGGTGGTATGACCGGCTGGGCACAAATCAATGGTCTGCGTGGCGACACATCCATTGCGGAGCGCACAACCTATGATGTATGGTATGTGGAAAACTGGTCACTGTGGCTGGACATTAAAATCATCTTGCGGACATTTATGCTGATAATCCTGCGTAAAGATCCCAATGCGTATTGAGCGCAACTAAATCGCATTCATAACGAAGGGCGCATGATACAGAGTGCGCTCTTTCGATTTTGTAGGATAGGATGATGGATTTAAAAACTCTGGAGATGGCGATGCACACCTTTGTCGAGAGTAAGGGGTGGTATCAGCCCGATTCACCAAAACCGCAAACACCCAAAAATCTCGCCGTTTCACTCGTACTAGAAGCCAGTGAGGTGCTGGAACATTTTCAATGGGACGATGCAGCCGCGAACAAAGATGATTTAGCGAGCGAACTGGCAGATGTGATGTTGTATCTATTACAGCTCGCCAGCATCAGCGATATTGATCTTGGACAGGCGGTTATGGATAAGCTTGATGTCAACCATAGACGCGACTGGTGAGCTATTCGACGTGTGCATAAGGGTCGGGGAGGTAGATGTGACGGTCTATCGGCGGACGGGCATAGTCTTTATCATCGGGTGGGCGCGGCGGTAGTTTTATGGGTTTTGGAATGGCATCCTCATACGGAATTGTATCTAAAATGTGTCGAATGCAAATCAGCCGCGCGCGCCGCTTATCGTCCGAATGGACTTGATACCAGCGTGCTTCAGGAATATCCGTATATTCCAGCATCATGTCTTTGGCTTTGGAGTATTCGACCCAATGATTGCGTGCTTCTAAATCCATTGGGCTGAGTTTCCAGCGTCGTGTGGGGTCTTTGGCGCGCGATTGGAAACGGCGCTCTTGTTCTTCGTCACTGACCGATAGGTAATATTTAAGCAGGATAATGCCAGAACGGACAAGCATGCGTTCGAACAATGGACACGAGCGCAGGAATTCCCAGTATTCCTCGTCATTACAGAATCCCATTACCCGCTCAACGCCACAGCGATTGTACCAGCTGCGGTCAAAGATGACGATTTCGCCAGCCGAAGGCAAGTGGGCGACATAACGCTGGAAGTACCATTGCGTGCGTTCCACATCGGATGGCTTACCCAGTGCGACCAGTCGCACACCGCGCGCATCCAGTGGTTCAATAATGCGTTTGATGATACCGCCTTTACCGGCTGCGTCACGGCCTTCAAATAGCAATATAACCCGCCTGTTATGTTCTTTGATCCAGTATTGCAGTTTGACCAATTCAAATTGAAGCCGTTGCAATTCTTCCTCATAGAACTGTTTGTAAAGCCGTTTTGTTTTTTTCTTATCGTTGCCAACGTCTTTCTTCAATGACTTCCCATTTTGAGTCATACGCGCGGTTTTATTCTTTTTGTTTGACATGCGAGAATCTCCTTCAACCTGCTTTCAACGTATTGGAGTGAAAAGTCCAAGTTACAACGTTTGATGGAGAGTGAATGGGGGATGTCTGGCGGGAATTTTCACATTGGATGTGATTAACTATACCCAATCCTTGTTATATCTCACAAGTTTCGTGCATAATGAGCCTTATTCACCCAACACAAGTGGAGATTTTGCAATGCGAATGAGTCAGTTATTTAGCCGGACGCTGCGTGAAGCGCCCGGTGATACCGATATTGTTAGCCATCAACTACTGCTGCGGGCGGGATTTATCCGCCAGTTAGCGGCGGGCATATTTTCATATTTGCCTTTAGCACAGCGTTCACTCAAAAAAATAGAGGATATTATCCGGCAGGAGATGGATGCCATCGGCGGGCAGGAAATCACGATGCCTGTGGTTCACCCTGGGGACATCTGGAAAGAGACGAATCGCTGGTATGCAGTGGGGCCAGAGATGACACGCCTACAAGACAGAGGTGGGCGTGATATGGTGCTCGCAATGACCCACGAAGAAGTCATCACTGACCTGGTACGCAAAGAGATTAGCTCCTACCGTCAATTACCGGTGCTGCTGTATCAGATTCAGACGAAATGGCGCGATGAACCACGTCCGCGCGCGGGTCTGATTCGGGTGCGTGAATTCACCATGAAAGACAGCTACAGTCTGGATGTCGATGAGGCCGGTTTAGATACACAATATCGCGCCCATTATCAAGCCTATTTCAATATTTATCATCGCTGTGGACTGCCTGTGATTTCTGTCGCATCAGACACCGGGATGATGGGGGGCAGCCTGGCGCACGAGTATATGTACCTCACGCCCATCGGGGAAGATACGCTGCTTTTGTGTGATAATTGCGATTACAAAGCCAATCGCGAAGTGGCGACTTTCCAAAAGGTGCTGCCACAAAAGCAAGACCAGATGCCGATGACCAGGGTCGCGACACCAGACACGAAGACGATTGAATCGCTGGCGGAATTCTTGAACATCCCAACGGCGCAGACGGCTAAAGCGTTGTTTTTAATGGCGACAATCGCAGGTGATGATGGCGACAAAGACCGTTTTGTGTTTGCGGTGGTGCGCGGGGATATGGAATTGAATGAACTCAAACTGACCAATGCAATCAAGGCCAAAGCACTGCGCCCCGCGACAGAAGGTGAAATCCGCGCGATTGGGGCTGTGCCCGGTTATGGATCACCTGTTGGCGTTAAAGACTGCCTCATCGTGGTCGATGAGGCGGTCGTCGCATCGCCTAATCTGGTCGCTGGCGCAAATGAAGACGGTTATCACCTGCTGAATGTGAACGCAGGTCGTGATTACACCTACGATCTTGTGAGCGATCTGGTATCTGCGCGGGAGGGGGATGGCTGTCCGCGATGTGGCGCAAAGCTGCGCGAAGTGCGGGGGGTCGAGGTCGGTAATATTTTCAAGCTCGGCACACGTTACAGTGCGGCGATGGGTGCGACATATCTGGACAATGCAGGACAATCGCATCCTGTCGTGATGGGGTCATATGGCATTGGCGTGGGGCGCTTGCTGGCGTGTGTTGCGGAGCACTTTAATGACCCCAACGGTCTCAAATGGCCTATCTCTGTCGCGCCCTTTCAGGTTCATCTGGTTGGTTTACAAGGGGGTGGTGCTGAATCTGCTGCCGATGCGTTGTACAACACGCTGCATTCAGCAGGTATCGAAGTGCTTTATGATGATCGCGACGAGCGTCCGGGTGTGAAGTTCAATGATGCTGACTTGATTGGTTTACCCCTCCGCTTGACCGTCAGCAAACGCTCACTGGAACAAGGTGGCGCTGAGTATAAGCGGCGTGATATTGATGAACGCAGCGTGATACCACTGGCTGATGTGCTAGCGCAGGTGCAGGCCGAAATTAGTCAACTGCAAGCAGCGATCCAGTCGCACGTCGTGGCGGTTGCTTTTGAAGGCTAACCTGCACCGTCATTATTCATAGGCGCTGACAGTTCTCTGGAAAACTACATATCACACCCATCACGAAAGCATAGAATAGAAGGCGGAATATCGTTATAATTCGGCCTTTATTAATGCGTGTCGGAAATTGTAGGCAAGGACAGTTGCATGGCTTCGCAAGCATTGACTCCTCAAAGCGAGGATTTTTCCAAATGGTATAACGAAATCGTCTATCGGGCGGATTTGGCTGCGCGTTCGCCTGTGCG
>CAZTLI010000154.1:0-11157 GCA_964614375.1 uncultured Anaerolineaceae bacterium | reverse complement strand
AAGTCATTCACCACTGCCGACACATTTTGCAATATCATCCCAAGAATGTCGCGGCTTATCGGCTGCTGGGTCGCGCCCTGCACGCCGATGGTCAGCTAGAAGAAGCGGGCGAGATGTACCGCCGCGTCTTGAGCGTGTACCCGTTGGACTTTGTTGCCAACGCGGGTTTGGGCGCGATCTATGCCAAAACGCGCAAACCCGACCTCGCCATCTGGCACACCGAGCGCGCCTTCGACCAGAAACCCTCTAATTCGCAGATTATCGAACGCCTGCGCGATTATTACCGCGAATTCCGCGGTACCGAAGTCGGGCGCATCCCACTCACCGCCGGGGCCGTCGCCCAACAGCATTTACGCAACGGCAACTATGAAGCCGCTGCCGAAGCCGTCTTACAGACCCTGAGTCGGTCACGGACGCGCGTCGATTTACTGATTTTATTGAGTGAAGCCCTGTGGTTAGATGGCAAGCGGGTAGACGCCGCCGAAGTCGCTGTGGAAGTGCTAAAAACGCTGCCCTATAGCCTACAGGCCAATCGTATCCTGACGCTGCTGTGGTTGCAAGAGCGCCGCCCCAGCGATGCCCAGCGTTATCTCAATCGCATCGAAGACATCAACCCCTATCTCGCGCGTGAATTGGCGACAGGCCAACCCGCGCCAGATGATGCCGTCGTGCTCGAAGAGTTGGATTATGACCGTATCGCCCAGCAGCGCATGGCAGCGGCGAGTCCCGATTGGCTCGATACATTTGATACATCTTCTGACGCCGCCGCTGAAGAAATCCCCGCTGTTGATTTAGACGCCGCAGACGATACCTCGCCTGAATGGTTGGATGAAGTTGACCACATGGTCGAAAAAGGCGCGGAAAAAACCGTCGCCGCGTCGCTGGAAGACATCATGCAAACCACCGACACCGATTTGAGTGTCGATGATCTGTTTGACGCCGCTGATAGTGACGCCGCCGAAGATTGGCTGGAAGATGCCGCCGAACAGGGCGCACCGGGCAGCGAAGAAAAAACCGGCCTCACCGGACTATTAGAGTCGCTGGATAGCGATATGGGCGATGACGACGATTTTCTGGACGATATTGATGTCGATGACTTCGCGGCGGATGACGATTGGCTGGCCGAAGCCGAACCCGGCGCTGAACCCGCTGCATCCAGCAAACACACCGGATTAACGGGTCTGCTGTCCAGTTTAGAGGCCGATGACGACGATGAAGACGACTTCCTCGAAGACATTGACGATATTGATGTCGATGAATTTTTGTCGCAGACCGACGCCGTGAGCGATGAAGATGTCGATTTTGCAGCAGTCGCAGGCGACGAATTTGAAACGGGTGCTGATTCGATGGCGTGGTTGCAGCAGGACGATGACGAAGCCCCCGCCGAAGACGCCATTCCCGCAACGCGCGGGCTGGATATGCCCTCGTCCGATTATGCCGACCCCATGGCGTGGATGAAATCCAGCGGTGTGGAATATGACGATTCCGCACCTGCCGCGACGGATGCCGATCCCTTTGGCGTCGAGGAAAGCGTGTCAGTCCAGTCCGGGGATGTGGACCCGATGGCCTGGGCCAAGCGCGCTGGGGTTGAGGTCGAAAGTGACGACGCGGGTATCAACCTGTTTGATGACGATGATTTTGAAGTTGAAGAAAAACCCGCCGGCGACGACCCCATGGCATGGATGAAATCCAGCGGTGTGGAATATGACGATCCCGCACCCGCCGCGCCCGCGCCTCCCCGCGAGACCGCCCGGCCACAAGCCGACGATTCGCTCGATTGGCTGGCAGATGACGCCGCGCTGGATGAAATGTTGAGTCTGGAACAATTGTCGGGTGATGACGAGTCGCCTGATTGGGGGACTGCCGCCGCCGAAGCGCAAGTGGAAGATTGGCAGCCGCCGCAAACCGATGACATCGACATGGAACAGGCCGAATCCGAGATGGAGTCGATGGAATGGTTGGATGAAGACGAAGGCGAGTTCGACGAACAGGGATTCGATGAACAGGGATTCGACGAGCAGGAATTCGACGAACAGGGATTCGTTAGCGAAACCTCTGCCGATGCCGATGACGAAATGCCCGATTGGTTGGACGAAGAAGAAGCCGACGAAGCCTTTGCTGTCGCGTCTGTCGTTGAAGAGCCGAATGATGATACGGGCGATTTGTTCGCTGCCATCAATGCCGGCGCGGATGATGAAGACGCATTTGATGAACCATTTGAAATAGCAGCGGCTGCCGACGCGGGCGGTCTCTTTGATGACATAGATGACGAAACCGAAGGCTGGCTGCAAGACGCCGAAGACGGTGAAACCTTCGCAGCAGAGACGGCTGTGGATGAAGGCGCGAGTCTTTTTGACGCGATGGATTCCGAGACGGAAGACTGGTTAGAAGAAGAAGCCGACGCCGAACCCATCGTTGGGGAAACCGCTGCCGGAGTCGGCGGCCTCTTCGATGACATGGATGACAAGTACGCCGATTCCGAAGATTGGATGGAAGAAGATACTGGCCCATCACAGGCCATACGCGATGAAGAAATCGAAGAAGAAGACGGCGATTGGCTGGATGATGACGCGCCCGCCGATGACGCATTTGTGGCGAAAGATGATTTTTCGCCCGTCGCCACCGATGCCTATGCACTCGGTACAGCCGCTGCTTCGGAGCTTTATGAAGACGAAATTGACGACACGCTTTCCGATGAGGACTGGTTGGACGACGCTACCGATACGTGGGAACAACCCGCCATCACCGACGAAGACCTGATGGAAGCCGACGCCGCCTATGATGAGGTCGAAGCCGAAGAAGCCGAATGGTTTGACAACCAGCAGCAGTTCGATACCGCTGAATCGACCACCTCGACCAGCGAATCGCAGGTCATTTCCGACCTCTTTGGCGAAGATGACAACGTGATTGAATATGGCGCATCCGAAGCATCCACTGTCCGGGATGGTGTCGAGTGGTTTGGCGACGAAGATGAACCCTGGCTGGAAGAAGACGGTGGCGAATACGTCGCCGAACCTGACTCCGAAATCATCGCCGGGATGTTCAATGGCGATAGCGCAGCACAGCAAGACGCCCCCGTCATCGAAGACAGCGGTTGGGTTGCCGCGGGGGATGAAGCGGCATGGCTCGGCGATGACGACGACACCGAAGACCCCTCATGGATGGATCGCGATACCGCCTTTGAAGCCAGCGCCGGGAGCGGCGAAGCGGATGAGGCCGGTTTTGATGAAACGGGTTCACCCTTAGCGACAGATGAAGTCGAAGCATTTATGTCCGCCGGGTCAGAACGCGCGCCCAACATGGGCGATACGGGTGAGCTATTCGCCGATTATGTCGAAATGTCGGCGGAAGACGAGGAAGAAAACACGCCCTCGTGGATGACGCAGGACATGATGCGCGAAGCCACAGAAGCGGTCTTGCAAGACGATGAGATGATCGCTGCCCAAACAGAAGGTGATTCGATGTCCGATTGGCTAGATAGTGACGACTCTTTTGATTGGTCGAGTGAAGGCGATGAACTGCCCCCCGCCAGCACAGGCGACACAGGCGGCCTCTTCAGCATGGACGAAGACGAGGAAGAGGCGGTGCTGGACTGGATGAGCGATGAAGACGAATTAACTGGCGACGCGCTGCCATCGTCGGGCGATACGGGTGAACTGCCCGCTATTGACGATGGCGCGGCCTTCAACTGGCAAGACGACCTCGAAGCCGACGAGTTGGATGAAGAGTCACCCGACTGGTTAATGGGCGATACAGAAACAGAAGATGAAGAACCCGTCATTCCCGCCGCCAGAACCACCAATTGGCTCACCGAAACCGGTGAAATTCAAATCGACGAGGATGAGGACGACATCGCCGCGCCATCATGGTTGTCGGATGTGGGCGGTTATGATGCCGATGCCGTACAAGCCGCCGACGATGAATCGGATTGGTTAGACGAGGAAGAAGCCGCCGATGAAATGACCTTCGGTAAAGCCGCGTCTATGGCAGCAATCGACGAAACCGCCGATGAAGATGTCCCCGGCTGGTTGGCAGAGGTGGAATTGGACGACGATGAAGCCGTGGATGCCATGCCCGACTGGTTGAGTGAATCTGGCGATGAACACGATGATGACATGGCCTTCGAGGACGATACCCCCGATTGGCTGACCGATGCCGCGCCCGCGATGGCAGTCGAAACTGAAGATGAGGATGGCTTCGATTGGGTCGAAGACGACGAAGATGAACCTGTTGGGGTTGTCGCAGCAGCAGATTCAGGTTTTGAGTGGGATGATGAATTAGCCGAAACTGACGAAGACCTGGAAATTGATGCGCCCGATTGGTTAGCGGGGGCCGCGCCTGTGATGGAAACTGAAGCGGCGGAAGGTGATGGCTTCGATTGGGTTGATGAAGTCGAAGAGGAAGCCGAATCTATCGGTGAGAGTCTGGATTGGGATGGCGACGACGAAGACGAAGATGAAGAAGCCGTCGTCACCAGCGCCGATGTCCCCGATTGGCTGTCCGACGCCGCCCCGATGATGGTAGACGAAGGCGACGACGATTTCGAGCTTGAAGACGACTATGAAGCCGAAGAAGAAGCCGAAGTCGTGAGCGAGGGCCTGGATTGGGGCGCTGAAGAAGCCGAAGATGAAGAAGCCGTCGCCGATGTCCCCGCCTGGCTGTCCGCTTCTGCGCCGATAGTTGCAGAAGAAGCGGGCGACGACGATTTCGACCTTGAAGACGACTATGAAGATGACTATGAAGACGAAGAAGAAGCCGAAGTCGTGAGCGAGGGCTTTGAGTGGGACGCTGAAGAAGCCGAAGATGAAGAAGCCGTCGCCGATGTCCCCGATTGGCTGTCCGATTCTGCGCCGATAGTTGCAGAAGAAGCAGGTGACGACGATTTCAACCTTGAAGACGACTATGAAGACGAAGAAGAAGCCGAAGTCGTGAGCGAGGGCTTCGATTGGGATGCTGAAATTGGCGAAGCGGCAGAAGTTGAAGAAGAAGCCGTCGCTGCCGATGTCCCCGACTGGTTGAATGCGATTGGGGCCGAGGTTGAAGACGATGAACCCGAAGCCGCCACGCCGGTGTTGTCGTCTACCGCCAATCAAGACGTGCCCGACTGGTTGCTCGATGAAGGGTTGGACTTTGGCGATGCCGATGAAGCGCCCGCCGCTGCCATCGAGTCGGTTGAGTATGGTGACTATGAGGAAGACGACGCGCTCGACAGTGAAGAAATCGCGCCCGTCGCTGCTGGCAATGCCCCCGACTGGCTGAATGCAATGGTGCCCGGACTCGATTTGGATTATGAAGCCGAAGAAGACGCGCCCGTTGAACAAGCCTATCTCACGGATGATGGCGGGCATCGCCGTCCACCGAATGCAGCGGGTGAATTTGCGTGGCTGCTGGATATTGTCGATGAAGAAACCGGCGGCATGACGCCTATTCGGTCACGGCGGCGCTTTGTCTTCTCGCAAGACCCATTGTGGCTGCGCGCCCCGACCGCGCCCCCACCCAATCTGCCCGGTGGCGGAGAGGCCGTCGCCCAGGCGGTTTCAGCCGATTGGTTGAACGATTTTGACGATGATTTCGGCGATAGTGACGGATTAGACCTCGATGATTATGACGACGATGATATGAACGGCTTCGATAGTCTGGACGATTTTGAAGCGTTTGATGAGTTCGATCCCGACTTTCTGGATGATGATGATGACTTTTGATTTTTGCGAGAATGGGTTACGATTAATACTGCTTAATCCATTGTGGATGCCTGAGAGGGATATGTGATGCCACCTGCCGACGGAAATATGCCCGATTTTGACTCGATGTCGCCCGAAGAGGTGATGCAGTGGATGGAGTCTTTGGCGAAACGGCAAGGCGCGAGTGAGGGATTCACCACCTCTGCCGATATGGAAATCGCCGAAGTAGACCCCGATTCGGTTGACCAATCACAAATCACCGAATATATCCCGTTTGGCTGGACAGAAGAGAAGTGGAAAGCGCGTCTGGCGGAAGAGGAAGCGCAAAAAGCGGCTAAAGCTGCCGCATCGCCACCACCCGCTGTTCCACAAGCGCCCGCTGCACCACCGCCGGCTGTTCCACAAGCGCCCGCTGTTTCGCAAGCGCCCGCTGTTTCGCAAGCGCCCGCTGCCATGAGTGCCGATGGCACGCCCGATTTTGACTCGATGTCGCCCGAAGAGGTGATGCAGTGGATGGAGTCTTTGGCGAAACGGCAAGGCGCGAGTGAGGGATTCACCACCTCTGCCGATATGGAAATCGCCGAAGTAGACCCCGATTCGGTTGACCAATCACAAATCACCGAATATATCCCGTTTGGCTGGACAGAAGAGAAGTGGAAAGCGCGTCTGGCGGAAGAGGAAGCGCAAAAAGCGGCTAAAGCTGCCGCACCGCCACCACCCGCTGTTCCTAAAGCGCCCGCTGTTCCACAAGCGCCACCCGCCGCCGCCGCGCCGCCCGCTGAACCCGAACCCATGATGGAATTGCCCGACATGTCCATGCTGGATGAGGATGAGCAGCCCACCGAACCGACACCGGCTGCTGATATGTCGTGGTTGGAGAGCTTGTCGGAGCAATCCGGCGCCGCGCTGCCCGAAATGGATTTGTCGGCGCTCGATAGTGGTCTCGGGCAGCTCGAAATCGAAGGGCTGGGTGGCGATTCCCACACCGACCCGATGGATTGGCTTGAAAATCTCGCGCAAGGTCAGCAAGAAACGGCCTTCGACTTACCCGATTTTGAGGCCGAAGCCGATGAGGAAGCCGCAGCCGCAGCCCGCAGCCCCGTATCCAGTCCAATGGACACCGGGGCCGACCCGGTAGAATGGCTGGAATCGCTGGCGAAGCGGCAGGGTGTGGATGATGAAGAACTCACCACATCGGGCGGCCTGGATGTGCCCATGCCGGAACTCATCGACGATGATGGCCCCGGTTATGAAGAATACGCCCTCGACAGCGAAGCCGAACCTGCGCTCGAAATGGCGATGCCCAATCTGGATTTAGACGGTGACGATGATGACTTCGACCTGTCTAATCTCGAAGACCCGGAAGAGTGGTTGGAATCTATCGCTACCGGGTCCGTGCCGTCTGCGCCTGCGGATGCCGACACCTCATCGCGGAATATTGAAGATGTGATGAGCGCGCTGAATGCGGGGCAGGATGTCGCTGCCGAAGACATCGCCAATATGTTCAATGCGGCGTTTGATGTCGCCTCGAAGCGCACCGATGTCGAAGATTATGTTGATGTGGATGATGACGAAGAGGTGCCCGCAGTGCCGACGGAAATCCCCGATTGGCTGCGTGATCAAGTCGGGATGCCGCCCGGTATGGGCTTGGAGGCCGAAACTGAAGCTGCGTATGACGACAAACTCGCCGCCCTCGAAGATGCGATGACCGAATCCGCTGCCGACATTCCCGATTGGCTGCAAGAATCTGCGCCAGGCGATGACGACACCATTTTCGCCGAAGAAGACGATGAAGACGCCATCGCCGCCCTTGCACAGGCCGCGCCTGCCGCGCTTGTCGAGGATACGCCATTAGAAGAAGTGGACTCCATCGAAGAAGTGGTCGAAGTCGATCAAAACGACCCCTGGGTGCGTGCCTTCAAAATCGAACACGAAGAACAGGATGCCCTCGAAGAGTGGTATCAGGAAAATCTCGGCGCGGCAGAAAGTGGCGCACCCGTATCCGCGCCCAAAACCGCCGCCTCACCACCGTCATCTGTTCCTAAAGCGCCCGCTGTTCCGCAAGCGCCCGCTGTTCCTAAAGCGCCCGCCGCAGCCTCTGGCGCGCCCCTCGCGGCTGCCAGCCTGCCGGATGAAGACCGTCTCGAACCGGGTGAGCCAGAAGCCATGCCCGATTGGTTGGATGTGACAGAGGCCGAAGCGCCACAAGCGCCGGTGTTTGATGCCTCTGCGCCTATGCCCCAACTGGATATGGATGCGGATTTCGCAAGTATGGGCGCGGATGAAGAACTGCCGGACTGGTTGCGCGATTCCACAAGCGATGACATCGCCGTTGTTGGCACAGATATGGGTGAGGGACTGCCCGACTGGTTGAGCAATATCGACATCGAACCCGAAGAAATTCCCGATTGGCTGCGCGACACCATCAGCACGGGCGAACAGGCCACGGTTGCCGATGAATCGACCATCACCGCGCCACCACTGGCGCAGTCACCCCGTCCCGCACCAACCAGAGCCATATCGCCAGCGCCCATGCCCCCCATCAACATTGACGTGGCCGCGACGCTGGCAAGCGCCCGCAACAACGCCAGATCCGGGGCGATTAACGACAGTTTGCTGGCATATGAATCCATCATCCGCGCCAATGCCGAACTGCCGACCGTATCGCTGGATTTAGAGCGCCTGCTGCGTGAAGAAGCCCACGCCAAAAACCCGGCAATCTACCGCGTGTGGGGCGACAGTTTGATGCGCCAGGGCAAACTCGCCGAAGCCCTACAGACTTATCAGCGGGCTTTGAATCTGCTATAATCGACGCCGTTTGTTTAACTGAATCAATTCCGGGCGGGTCAGATGATGACCCGCTTGTTTTGCCAGCATGTCATCAAAGGAAATGGATGTGGAACGCGAACGCACCCTGATTATTATCAAGCCCGATGCCGTCCAGCGCGGCCTGACGGGTGAAATCCTCAAACGCTTTGAACAACGCGGCCTGCGGATAATCGGCATGAAGTTCATGCAGGTCTCGCGCGAACTCGCCGAAAAGCACTACGCAATCCATCGCGAACGACCCTTTTTCGCCGGATTAGTCGAATACATCATTTCGTCGCCGGTGGTCGCCATTGCGCTTGATGGCCCCAACGCCATTCAAATCGCCCGTAACACCATCGGCGCGACCCGCCCACACGAAGCCGCAGCGGGCACGATTCGCGGCGATTTTGCAGTGGAGGTCGGGCGCAATCTCGTGCATGGTTCAGATAGCCCCGAAAATGGGCAGACCGAAGTCGCTAACTTTTTCACCGACGCCGAACTCATCAGTTGGTCACGGGCGACGGATGGCTGGATTCACGAAAAACCCTAATCCATCCCGCGTCTACGGGGTATAGATACGTGTCCAGGCAAAAATACGTCTTACAATTGGCGAGTCTATCCACGATGTTGTACACTGCCGAAAGAGCATAGCAGCACATGCGTGGCATACGTCAGCGCTGTTGCTGACGTGCTGAAACGCTGAAGTGCTGACGTGCGAAGAGGAATAACCCACTATGCGTAGAAGTACCGGCTTTCTCATCCTGTTTGTCGTCGCGGCGGCGGCAATCGTCGGACTGAGTATTTTGTTCCGTTCACTCGGCATCGACCTGACGCCGGGGCCAGATGCGATTCATATCCACATTATCTATGCGCCCGAACTCGAACTCTATATGCCGCAGGTGATCGACGATTTCAACGAAGCCTATGCAGAAGGTCGCAATCCCATCACCGGCGCGCCGCTGGCGGCGGATGAACGGCCCATCTTTGTCACAGGTGAACCGGGGTCATCCGGCACAATCATGCGCGGCATTGTCGAGCAAATGCGCGGCGTGGATGTATTCGATACCCCGCCGACGATTTTCGCGCCATCGGTCAGTCACTGGCTCGTGCTGGCCAATAACCTCACCCGGCGCGAAGTCTTCGATATTGACAATTCACGCGGCACAGCCCTCGCGCCGGTGGTTATCGCTATCTGGGAAAGTCGGCTCGAAGCGATCCGTAATACGGTCGGACGGCAGGATATTGGCTGGTCGGATTTGCTGGACGTGCTGCATAGTCCCAATGGCTGGGCAGATTATGGCATCGAGGGGCGGCGCACAGTCTATTATGGGCATACCAACCCCTTCGTCAGTTCCACCGGGTTATCGACCCTCATTGCGGAGTATTATGCCAGCGCCCAGGCCATTGGTCTGGATGTCCCTGTCCTGACATTGGATACCGTGCGGAATACCGAGGTGCGCGAAGGCGTGCGCTCGATTGAGGGACTCATCCGTCACTATTCGGAACGCACGACGGAATTTAAAGAATATATCGCGCAGGGGCCAGATTATCTGGACTTTGTGGCGCTGGAAGAAAACGACCTCATTTTCATCAATCGGGGTTTCACCATCTATCAACCGCCAGAACGCCTGGTGGCGCTGTATCCGCGTGAAGGCACATTCATGCACGAACACCCCTTCGGTATCGTCAACGCCGACTGGACAACCCAGGAGCAGCGCGCCGCCGCCGAAGTCTTCACCGATTATGTGCTGACGCCGACGGTGCAGCGGTTGGTCATGAGTCACGGTTTCCGCCCCGCCAATCCCGACGTGCCCATCGGCTTCCCATTTGAGGAGACCTATGGCGTCACAGCAGAAGGCCCGCAAACCCTGCTGCGTGTCCCCGATGCCGAGACGATTCTCGCCATTCAGGATAGCTGGTCGGTGGTGAAGAAGCAGGCCGATATATACCTTGTGATTGATGTGTCGGGTTCGATGGTGAATGAAGGCCGCTTAGAACAGGCGCAGCAAGCGGCAATTGCCTTCGTAGAGCGTCTGGACTCGACCAATCGGGTTGGCTTAATCGTCTTCAGTGCCGATGTCCGTGTCGTTGTCCCGCTGGGGCCATTAGAAGGCAATCGCGAGACGCTCATCAGCGCAATACAAAATCTGCGCCCCGAAACCGAAACCCAACTCTATGGCGCAATCGTGCGCGTGGTCAATTTGCTGAATCAGGAGCAGGACGAAAACCGCATTCGGGCGGCAATCATCCTCAGCGATGGCGAAAACAACAGCAGCACATCGTTCACGCTGGAAGACGCGATTCTGGCGATTAATGCCAGTCAGGACACGCTCAACCCGGTTATCGTCATTCCAGTGGCCTATGGCACGCTTGACCTCAATCTGCTGAATGTGCTGGATCGCATCGCCGCCGCCAGTAATACCACACGGCAGTCGGGCGACCCATCGAATATCGAGAGTCTGCTGCAACTCATCAGCAGTTTCTTCTAAAAAAACCGGCGATCACACCGGATCGCCCCTACAAGCCAAAAACACAACAGGGCGTCCAGTGCGATGCCCTGTTTTTATTTGCGCTGGTTGTAAAGGCGGTGTTGCTGATGACCCACAAGCTAAAACTGGCGCGTGAGAGAGAGCATGTCAATGAAATACATGAAAGCTGGGTGAAAAAG
>CAZTLI010000153.1:0-11159 GCA_964614375.1 uncultured Anaerolineaceae bacterium | reverse complement strand
CTGAAACAAAAAGGCGCTTTCTAAGCCGCCAGACCGAAACACATCAAACATGGACGACGGACACTCAAGCGGGTGTCCGTTTTTTTTGTTGGGTTGCACCGCTTTATGTCTTGCAATCGCGCTATACTGGCTTGACACAGTTGTGTGTCGAACTATATAATGCTTGCCGCTATGTACATTATGAACACTATAAATGAGGACATCTCATGGGACCCCTGCCAAAGCGAAAAGTATCGCGTACCCGCCGCAACAAACGCCGCGCCCATGACGCTCTCACGTTGAATCATCTGGTGGAATGCGAAACCTGTGGTGAATATCACATCGCCCACCGGGTCTGCCCGAAGTGTGGCAGTTATCGCGGTGAGACGGTTATTGAGGTCAGTGACGAGTAATTTGTGGCTGTGGTCACAACGTTGAAAAATCGTGTTCGAATCGGCACGATTTTTTGATTCTACAGTTTGCGGATTGCAGTCTTGTCGTTATGCTTGTGTCATGACTTAAAAATAGTGGATAAAGGTTGTGGATTATGGTCAATTGGGCAAATATCGCATTTGTGTTTCCCGGTCAAGGGTCACAGATGGTCGGGATGGGAAAAGATGTGGCGGAGGCGTATTCGGTTGCGCGTGAATTATATGAACAAGCGGATGAACTGCTTGGATTTGATTTCTCAACCCTCTGTTTTGACGGGCCTGAAGACGATTTGAATGATACCATCAACACCCAACCCGCCTTATATGTCTGTTCGCTGGCGATTTTGCGCGCGCTGCAAAGTGAACTATCCGATATGTCTCCGGCCTGTGTTGCGGGGCATAGTCTGGGTGAATTAACCGCACTTGCCGCAGCGGGGGCAATGACGTTTGAAGACGGCTTGAGCCTGGTGCGGGAGCGTGGTCGTTTGATGAAAGAGGCGGGCGAGAAAAATCCCGGCGCAATGGCGGCGCTGCTCGGTTTAGATGCAGATGCTGTGCGTGATGTGTGCAAACAAGCGGAGGCGCAGACGGGCGGTACGCTGGTCTTAGCAAATGACAATTGTCCCGGTCAAGTGGTGATTTCGGGCGATGATTTGACGATAAACGCAGGTATGCAATTGGCACAGGACGCAGGCGCAAAACGGGCTGTGAAGCTGGCAGTGAGCATTGCCGCGCATTCGCCACTTATGGAGAGCGCCTCGACAGTGTTCCAACTCCACCTCTCGCAGACGACGTTCACCACCCCACAGTATCCAGTCTACGCCAATGTGACAGCAGCACCCTTGACAAATGCAGATGCCATCCGCCAGGAACTAAATAATCAACTCACACAATCCGTCCGTTGGACAGAATCGGTGCAGGCGATGAGTGGCGCAGGCGTGGAACAGTTTATCGAGATTGGTTCAAAGGACGTGCTGACGGGTTTGCTGCGTCGAATTGACCGCTCAAAAAGTGGCGTCGCACTCAATGGATTGGATGCGTTGCAAAAATTCGTGAGTGAAGCCTGATGAGTCTGCATCTGTGGCGTTGTGTGCTTGTGATCGGTATAGGTCTATTCGTGTCCGCATGTAGCGGTGGGGGTGAAGCCACTGAATCGGTCTCGCCAGAGCCTCCTGTTCAATCTACCGTCATCACGACGGCAGAATCAGCCGAAGCTGTAGTGACACCAACAACCACAGCGGCTGAAGCCGACGAAGTATTGCTTGTCACAGCGACCCTACAACCGACGCGGACGCCAACTGCAACAGCTACCGCCCGTGTGGTAGCGCCGCCGGTGGTTGTATCGCCAGATGAAGCTGTGGTGATTGGCTTTGCAGCGTCATTCACCGGGGATGCCGCCCGTGTATTTGGCATGACATTGCAACATGGTGTGGAACTGGCGCTCGCAGACCGTCCATTCGTGACGATTGATGATGCTGAATTCACAGTTACGTTGGATGTGCAGGATGACCTGTGTACAGCCGAGGGTGGCGCGCAGGTAGCGAATGCGTTCATTGGCAACGGGTCTATCGTCGCGGTGATTGGCCCCATGTGTGATGATGCCTGTGCAGCGGCAATGCCCATTCTCGATGCGGCGCGTTATACCAGCATCAGTGCGAGTTGTGCGGCATCTGCACTGGCACAAGCCACAAGCTACAGTTTTAACCGGACGATTCCAACCGCATTGTCGGAGGGGCAGGTGACGGCGGATTTCCTTTATAACACGGTTGGCGCGCGGCAAATTGCGATATTGCATGATGATCATCCACAGGGTATGGATTTGGCAGATGTTGTGATGGAGGTATTCGAGTCGTTGGGTGGGGAGGTCGTCGTTCGACAGGTCGTCACGCTGGACGATGACCCGGATACCGTTCTCATGCAAGTTTCCGACTCAGACCTGGACGCCGTTTACTATGCTGGATTTGCCGATGTGGGCGAAGGGCTGGTAATCGGGCGCGCAGATGCCGGACTTGATACGGTCTCGTTTGTCGTCAGTAGCCTGTTATTTGATAGTGACTTCATCGCCCGCACAGGCGAGGCGGCAGAAGGGTTGATTGTGCTGCGGGTTGTGCCGCCGACAAGCCGCCTACTTGCTGTGTTTGAGACAGACTATGGCGAGACATATGGGGCAGAACCTGTTTCTACGTTTGCAGCGTATGCCTATGATGCGGCGCAGATTATCCTCGATGCGATTGAGGCAGTCGGTGAAGTGGATGACAGCGGCGCGCTGGTCATTGATCGCGCGGCGCTGCACGACCACATCCGCAATCTTGAAGATTATGACGGGTTGACAGGTGAACTGAACTGCAATGGGACGGGTGAATGTGCCGCAGCCGTGATTGAGATAACTGTTGTTCAAGATGGCGCGTTTGTCCCATTAGCAGACGACTAAATAGGGTCACAAGATCAGGCGGATACACAATGTACCCGCCTTTCGATTCCAGCTTGCTTATAGCAGCGACTTCAGACCTTTGAACAACTGTTTTGCAGCCAATTCCGTGCGTTCGGGTGGCAGGGCATACGAAAATCGCACCCACATCGCGCCCGCCTGCGAAAAATGGATACCGGGCACAACCGCCACGCCGTACTCTTCTGCTAGATATGCCCCTAACTTATCCGAATCGGGATAACCAGCAGCCTCGATATAGTGGGTTGTGTCGATGAAGGCGTAATAGCCATCGCCGAGAATATAGTGCGCGCCTTCGGCATCGAGAATCCCGCGTAAGACCTGCCGACTCTGTTTGGTCGGGGCGATGATGCTGGCAGCAGCTTTACCAAAGCCCATTTCATAGGCCGCTATCGCCACAGCCTGTGCATAAAAGCTGGGGATGACGCCGTGCGATGCGGTGCTGTTGATGTACTTAATTACCGCTTTACCTGCGAGCAGGTGCGCGCTGCGAATATTGGACGCACCCAGACTCTTGGTCAGCCCATCGAGGAAAATCAACTTTTCACGCTCTATGGGGGAGAAGGCTTGCAACACCGTATTAATATCGGTGGGGCCGCCGTCCGTCACCCAATGATAAATCCAGTCAAACAGTACAAACGGATACCCACAGTCGAGCGCCGTCTTTGCCAGCTCGATTTGTTCTTCAACTGGAATAGTGCGTCCGGTGGGGTTATCGGGTGATGTGATGAGCAGGCCAACGACATTACGGTCAATACGCTTCGCATAGTCCGCACAGGCGCGTACTGCGTCAGGCGAATAACGCCAGCCCTCTTCTGGATGACCGGGCGCACGCAGTACGTTTAACCCAACGCTGTATGGCCCCCAATTATAGCTAATCCAGGGCACGCGCGAGACGACGAACAAATCGCCAATTTGCCCTGTGCCGAGCGCAGTCATGGCTTGATAGGCTTTGATGAGGCCGTCGCGCCCGCCTTGCACAAAGATGATGTTTTCTGGCCCCCAACCCGAGGCTGCGTCCAGATGCCAGTATTGTTCAGCCGCGACCTTGCGAAACAGCGGCGTGCCGAAGGGTTTATCATAGCCTGTGCCATGTTCAATCTGTAGCTGATGGGCACGATTGAGGATTTCAACAGGCACGCCGGGCAGACTTGCACCGCCATCGCCTTGTGACGCATCATAAGTGGGGGCATCCGCGCCCGCTTTTTGCTTGTATTTATCCAGCGCCTCTTTAATCAGAAACATGCGCGAGGGAGGAATAGGCATGGTGCGAGTCAGATAATCGTTGGTTGGAATGCGATTCGCATCAGGCACTGCTAGCTCCGGCGAATCCAGACTCGTCATTGGTTTATGAGCGACCATGTTTAACCCTCTCCTCGATAGATTGAAAGATATACACTGCTGCACCGTCTCATGTCACAGTCCTATATAAACAAAAAACCCCTTACGGGGCATCGGTAGACCAGCAGCACGAAAACCCCTATCCATCATTTTGGGCAGGTGGTGGTCATCGAATTGCGGTCAGAGATTTTGAGTATGTTCATGTGCATCATTGTGACACGCGAATCGGGACTTGTCAATTTGCGAGGTATTAGAAGATTCGCCGATTTCGTTTGTGCATTTTGCTGAAGTGGTGTGAAAATCTATCCCTGCTGACGAACAATGGTAATAGTTGGATTATCGTCGTTGTCTAAAATCTGTAGAGTCGGTCAAATGAACACGAGGACATGATGACGAATCTTGAAGGCAATCTCCCGCTAGAACAACCCGCAGAATCCGATGGTTTTCTCTTCAAAGCGATTCTGCTTGTTACCAGCACCCTGACGGTAATGGCAGGGGCAATTATTTCGCCGTCGCTGCCCGCGATACAGAACTATTTCATCGACACACCCGATATTGAATTCTGGGCGCGGCTGGTGCTGACTCTGCCAGCGCTTTTCATCGTCATCGGCGCGCCGATAGTGGGGTACATCGTCGATAAAATGGGGCGTAAACGGTTATTGATCGTGGCGGCGGTATTGTATGCGGTGGCGGGTGGTTCGGGTTACCTGGCGTCGTCTATCTGGATGTTACTTATATCGCGTGCGTTTCTCGGTCTGGGTGTGGCTGGTGTGATGACGAGTGTCACAACCTTGATTACTGATTACTACACGGGACGCGCGCGCTCGACCTTTCTTGGATTGCAGGCGGCTTTCATGGGGTTAGGCGGCACGCTGTTTTTGCCGATCGGTGGTGTGCTGGCAGACATCAACTGGCGCGCGCCCTTTCTACTGTATTTATCATCCCTGTTGATTATTCCATTTATCATCCGCATTCTCTATGAACCGGCGCGGCATACGCCTGAAAATCTGCAAAGCGCGGCTGGTGGTGTGAACCGTGTGCCGTTACGCTTAATGGTCTTCGTGTATGCCAATGCTGCGTTTATGCAAATCGTATTTTATACCGTGCCAGTACAACTTCCGTTTTATTTGCAGGGATTGGTCGGCGCGACGGGCGCTGCAACCGGGATCGCCATTGCCCTGGCGACTCTATTTTTTGCATTGGCTTCTTCGCAATTTTCACGTTTTGAACCCTATCTGGATCATATTCCGGCAGTGATGCTGGCTTTTGTGATGACAGGTGTGGCATTTGTCGGTTTGGGTTTGGCAGAAGGTTGGGCGCTGCTGTTGGTTGCGCTGCCCCTCGCCGGTTTTGGCATTGGGTTGATGATGCCGAGTATCAATGTCTGGTTAGCGAATGAGTCACCTGTTGCTATCCGAGGGCGGGCGATGGGCGGATTTACGACAGCGATTTTCTTCGGGCAATTTTTGTCGCCAATCGTCACACAGCCGTTGATTCAACCCTTAGAAATTGATGGGATGTATGTGGCGATTGGCCTATTATTAGTCGTACTGAGTGGCGGGCTGCTTGTGGGGCGGCGCGTGGTGGAACGCTGGATTCAGGCCTGAATCCTGATATGGATTGCTGCGGATACGACGAGGAGTGCGGGTTTAGAATCGCCCGCACTCCTTTGAATTGTTTCGTTATTCGACAGTGACGCTTTTGGCGAGATTGCGCGGTTGATCGACATCCGCGCCCCGATGCACAGCAATATGATAAGCCAGCAGTTGCAGCGGCAGCACTGCCACAATCGGGCTAATCAAGTGCGGCGTCTCCGGGATGTACAGCACATGGTCGGCTTTGGTTTGGATAAATTCGTCACCTTCTGTCGCAATGGCAATGACGACCCCCCCGCGCGCTTTGGCCTGTTCCACCTGACTTAGCATCTTGTCATAGAGATGGTCTTTGAGCGTCAACACCAGTACGGGCATGTTTTCGTCAATGAGGGCAATCGGCCCATGTTTCATCTCGCCCGCGGGATAGCCTTCAGCATGGATGTAGCTGATTTCTTTAAGTTTGAGAGCGCCTTCCAATGCGATGGGATAGTTAATTCCGCGCCCCAGATACAGGAAATTGGTATACTGATAAAGCTGCTGGGCGAGGGTTTGAATCTCCTTGTCGAGTTCCAGGGTGCGACCCATGAAGTCGGGCAGGCGGGCGATGTCCTGTACATATTGCCTGCGCTGCTCGGGCGTAAGTGTGCCGCGTAGCTGCCCCAGATAGATGCCCAGCAAGTATTGATCGACCATGCTGGAAGTGAACGCTTTGGTCGATGCGACCCCAATTTCTGGCCCGGCGTTCATACTGATATAACCATCGGCGACGCGCATAGCCTGACTGCCGATTGCATTGACGATACTCCACAGGGTGGCATTTTTCTCGCGCGCTTCTTCCATCGCTGCCAGCGTATCAACGGTCTCGCCGCTCTGGGTAATGGCGAGGACGGCGCTGTCTTCGTCGATGATGGGGTCACGATAGCGGTATTCGCTGCCATAATCCACTTCGACATTCAGCCGCGCCATGTGTTCGATGTAAAACTTGCCGACGAGTCCACTGTAATAGCTCGTCCCACAGGCGACGGTGACCAGGCGCGTTAGTGCTCTGGCGTGTTCAGCCGTGAGATTCAAATGGCGTAGAATCACATCAAAGTGTTCAAAGTCGATGCGTCCGCGAATGGTATCGGTGATGCTTTGTGGCTGCTCGAATATTTCCTTTTGCATGAAATGGCGATATTCACCTTTTGCCGCACTCACCGGGTCCCACGCGATGTCGTTGATTTCGGGGTCAACGGACTTGCCATCCAGCGTCTGCACGCGATAGGTATCAGCCGTGAGGGTCGCTATCTGCCGACTTTCGAGAAAGATCATACGGCGGGTGTGTTCGAGGATGGCGGGGATGTCGGATGCAATGAAATTCTCGTTTTTGCCCAAGCCCAGCGCCACACCGCCGGCATTACCAATTCGCACGGCGACCAGCCGATCTGGTTGATGTTTGCTGAAGACGACGATGGCGTGCGCGCCTTTGAGATACTGCACCGCTTTGCGCGTGGCTTCGGTGATGTCGTTATTCGCGCCATTACTGGCGAAGCGTTCGACAAGCTGGACGATTACCTCAGTATCGGTCTCGGACTTGAACTGCACACCTTCTGCCATGAGTTCTTCGCGCAGTTCGAGGTAATTCTCGACAATGCCGTTGTGGACGACGACAAAATCGCCGTTCATGCTGACGTGGGGATGGGCGTTGTGTTCGGCGGGCGCGCCATGTGTCGCCCAGCGTGTATGCCCGATTCCCGTTGTCCCGGCGATAGGGCTGGATTGTAATTTCTCGCGCAGGTTCGACAGCTTGCCGACATCACGCCGGACGGCAATTTCACCATCCTGAATGACAGCAATGCCCGCCGAATCATAGCCGCGATATTCCAGACGCTGCAAACCATCAACAACGATTGTCGTGGCATTGCGCGTGCCAATATAACCGACGATTCCACACATTGGGGGATTTCCTCCGTTTTATGCGTTCAGTTGGATAAACGCAGCCTGTTGTGCCGCCCAAACACAGCCAGCACACATCTACATCGGCGTAGACGTTCTGCGACCACATGCCATCGGCTTGTCCCAACCGTTACCGGTTGGATTTCGCGTCGGGCTTTCGTTTTATACGGAGGTAAATGACGAGGATGTGTGGTATGGCACCCTGGCGGCACCCGCTGATCTGTCGCTGTTCCCCGGTTTTACCGGGTTAGGTTCACATTGAAGTGAACAACCGCCACCGCGTCAACCTGCTGTTGGCAGGCCCATGCGCTATCTTTCCTCCGGGATGTTTTGGGCGTTTTCCTCCTTTACTGTCTCTCTATTATACGTTACAGGCGGCACATCTTACCCATAACGTTTTTATTTGGCAAGGGCAGGCGCAGGCGTTGTCACAGACGCTGGCGCGACATCGACAAACTCAATGAAGCGTGTAGTAGCATTTTCCGTATCACTATAAAAACCGCGAATATCGGGTTCAACGATGGCTAGTGCGAGTTGATACATCGCTTCGTCCATCATCGTGGCGCGGTCTTCTTTGCTGACACGTCCGTCGTCCGCCTTGAACTTGAACGGACGCCCAAAACTGACCGTTAAGCGTCCTCGTTTGAAGCCCTTGAGACGGGTTTTCCAATCACGCGCATAATTGATAGCGGCGGGAATGATGACGGCATCGGCTTTCGTGGCGACAAATACGAGGCCATCCTTCGGGCGCGATAGACCTTCGGGGTGGCGTGTGCCTTCGGGCGCGATGAGCACCAGTTGACCGCTTTTGGTGAGATTGATGGTTTCGGTCAGCCCTTTGCGATCTACTTCGCCGCGTTTAACCAGTAATCCACCCCACCACTTGACGAACGGCACCATTGCTGGATTGGATGCGAGTTCGGCTTTGCCCAATGGCACGACAAAGCGGTGCGTCACCACCGCCATGCACGCTACCGGGTCAAGGCCAGAGATGTGATTCATCATGAGAATGGCGGGGACAGTCGGCGGGATATTTTCCAGTCCCAGCGTTTCGACCCTGATGAAGCGAAAGCCAATCAGCCGAATCAAACCGCGCAGCAGATGCCGTCGCCATGCCAACCGCGCCTGCTGCTTCTGGATACTTTCGAGCGTGTTTGTGTCGCTCATGGTCTGTTCCCTGTCGCTGGATAGATTAGCTCTTAAAGCGTTTTTTCTCGTTAACAGGGTCGCTGTAGGCGCGATGGCCTCTCCGCAGGCTTTTGATGTATTTTAGCTCTGGGGCAGGAATCTGCATCGCACCCACTTCTTCGTCACCCAGTTCATACCATTCGCCACGTCTGAGCGTGCCGAGACCGAGCTGTCCGATGTGCGTTCGGACGAGGCGTTTGACTGAATGCCCCAGCATCGACGCCACGCGCCGGATTTGCCGCTTTTTGCCTTCAATCATGACGATTCGCAGTGTCGTTGTCTCTTTATCAGACGCGACGATGCGGACAGAGCAGGCGGCGGTTTTGCCTTCGGGCAGCCAGACGCCATTTTCCCACTTTTCCAGTGTGTCGTTGGTGGGATGTCCATACACTGTGACTTTATAGGTCTTGGTATGATTATAACGCGGGTGGGCGAGTTTGTTGGTCAGGTCGCCATCATTGGTCAGCACCATCAGACCTTCGCTGTTGGCGTCGAGCCGTCCGATGGTGAATAAATGCCCCTCAATCGGAATCAGTTCGCGAATGGTATCACGGTCATCGCCCGGTGGCCTGGCATTGGTTGATAGAATATTCATGGGTTTATTGACGACAATATAGCGTTTGGGCTGTTTGTGCGGCGCGATACGTTCACCATCCACACGGATATCGTCCGTAAGTGGGTCGGCTTTGTCGCCCAGTGTGATAACCTTGCCATTGACGGTCACACGCCCTTGATTGATGATTGTTTCACAGGCGCGCCGTGAGCCATAATTGGCCTGCGCCATAAGTTTTTGTACACGTTCTTGTGCCACTGTGGGGTTTCTCCTTGCGTCATCCCGACGGTAGTTGGTTAAATCATTGAAACGAGAAGGATATTATAGCAATTTGTGCGCCAGGTTTGAATATTCGAGTTTTTATCTTGCAAGATTCTACTGGACTGCCCGATTTCCCCATGACAATCCCGGTCTGCAATCTATAATGGTAGACACATGATTTCATAGTCACACCGCATCGTGAGAAAGTTATGCCACCATTCCTGATTCTCGTCATTGCGTTCATCTGGTTCGTGGGGACGCTCGTTCGTATCTATCAGCAAGCGCGGTACTACCAAATCGAAGAATACAAAAGTCCACGTTATGTGCGCTGGTTGTTTGCGGAACGGTTGCGCTGGCTGCCTAATCGTCCGCCTGCTGCGTGGTTCATTGGCATGGCGGCGGGATTTATGCTGGCGGAAGCGCCCGGTTCGCAGTTGAACGCGATAGTTGGCGCGCTGTTTGCGGTGATTGCGGTGTGGCCTCCCCGGACGCGCGAAGTCAAAAAGACATTTGTTCGTACAGGTCGTGCGACTCGCATTTTAGGGATGGCATTTGTGGTGGCTGCGGCGCTGCTGGCTGGTAGTGTGTTGATTCTCAACAGTCTGACCCTGCCGGACATCAGTGGCTTACTGGCAATATTGACCGGATTGGTCGGACTCATCGTGTTTTTGCTATCGCCGCTGTTCCTGATTATCGGGAATATCCTGATGAAACCTGTGGAGGCACTGTTCCGGCAGCGCTTCATCGCCCAGGCGCGGGCGGTGTTGGATAATGTGCGGCCAACGGTCATCGGCATCACAGGCAGCTATGGCAAGACGACGACTAAGAGCGTGCTGGCGCATATCCTGAATGGACGTTATAAGGCTTTCCCGACGCCGAAGAGCTATAACACGACGATGGGTGTGTGCATCGCGATTAACAACTATCTGGCGGATGATTACAGCATCGACTATTTCATCGCTGAGATGGGTGCGTATGTGCCCGGTGAAATCAAGGAAATCTGCGACGTGGTGCATCCGTCAATCGGCATCATGGTCGAAGTGGGGCCGCAGCACCTGGAACGGTTCGGCAGTCTGGAAAATACCGCCATCTCCAAGTATGAACTCATTAAGGCACTGCCAGCGGACGGGGTTGCTGTGTTCAATATTGACAATCCCTATATCCGCGCGATGGTTGATAAAGGTTATCCAAATACCCGCTTGACGGTTAGTAAGTCGATTGCGCCGGACGCTGCACAAGATGGAATACCGCGTTTTGTTGCATCCAATATCACGGAAACGCTCAATGGATTGACCTTTGCAGTGACCGATACCCTCACAGGCGGCGATGCACTTTTCACGACACCTGTGCTCGGTGAACACAACGTCACCAATATCCTGCTGGCGACAGCGGTGGCAGTGCATGAAGGTATGAGTCTAGCAGAAGTGGCG
>CAZTLI010000152.1:8289-11176 GCA_964614375.1 uncultured Anaerolineaceae bacterium | reverse complement strand
GGGCAATTGGTGGCGCGGCGATTCCCGGCGTGACCGCTTCGTTCGATGTCGATACACACTACTTCCGCGTAGACCGTAACACCGGCGGCTCATTCCAAAATGCCGTTTCCTATCCCCATGGCGATAGTGTAGATCGCATCCTGCTTGATGCCAGCGCCGTCCGTGGTTATGCCGCGACCTACGCGCTGATGCTGTCGTGCAGCGGGTCGGGCACAGAAGACTTGCGCTGGGGGTTGGATGAGGATCCGGGTTTGTTGTGCGGACAGTCGATGCCGCTGCCCGTCGGGACGGGTACAGGGCAATCAATGCTGATGGTGATGTTCCCCGGCAGTGCGGGACAACGCTACATTGAATACACACTCTATGCCATCCCCTTCGCGCCTGCCGATGCCGATCAGCACGCTTTTGGTATCCATCGTGACGCAGGCGGATTGTTCACCGAAGTCGTGTCCTACCCCAATGGCGACTCGTCCGATAGGGTGCAGGTGGTCGTCAGCGGATTAGAAGCCCTGCCGCCACACAGCTACCGCGATGTCCAACTGACGCTGCGTTGTGAAGGCAGCAATACATCAACCCTGCGCTGGGGCACGCCCGAAAATCCTTCGCTGCCCTGTGACAGCACCATCGTCCTGCCCTTCAGTTTTGAGGCATTTATCCAACCGGTTGTCGTCCATATCGCGCCCGATAGTCCGCAGAGTTATGTGCGATATACCTTGCAGGCCGCGCCGATTGCGCCAGAAGATGCGCCTGAATATATCTTCGGTATAGACCGTTCTGGCGGCGGACAGTTCAACGAAATGCTGTCCTATCCGGCGGGCGATGGCAGCGACAGCATCATCCTGACGGTTGCCAATCTCGGCCCTCATGCGCCCAATGACCGCCGCAGCATAGATTTGACACTGGTCTGCAATGGACAGGGCGCGGAATTCGTGCGCTGGGGGTCGCCCGATAATCCCGGTTTGCTGTGTGGAATGACCGTCACCGCGAGTTTCAACTATGCCAACAATCGCATTCCGGTGATTGTGACTGTGCCAGAAGGTTTACAAGCCTACGTCAGCTATACCCTCGTCGCGAGCATCAGTGCGACCCAATAAACACGCCACTTTATCAAATGGCGCTATATGCCAGTCTGTGCGCTATAATGGCGCAGACTGGTTTTTTTGATTATCATGGCGCTGCGTTGAAAATAGACTTTTTATCGGCGCTGTCACCCGAAATTGGGCAAATGGGGCATTTCAGCCTTCGGCAAGAACTGTGTTTTTGCCGATTCGCGGATGGCTGAAGTGCTGACTTGCACTCCATGTAATTTTTTCTTTGTTAGGACACCCTTTAAAGGAGAAGCCACCATGTTTGCGACTTTACCGGATAACGTGGATGCCATACGTGATTGGACATGGGACAATTTACAACCCTATTTTGAAAATCTCGAAAATCGTGACCTCACTGCCGATAGTATCGAAAGCTGGTTGGCGGACTGGACAGCCATCGCCGACTTAATCGACGAATGGCACAGCCGGTCTCGTGTGAAAACGACACAGGACACCACCGATACCGCCGCCGAAAATTATCTGACGCATTTGCTGGATAATGTGCTGCCGCCAGTGCGCGTGGCAGAAAATCGCCTGAAGCAAAAATTGCTGGCGAGTGGCCTGAGTGCCGATGGCATGAGCGTCGCCCTGCGGCAGATGAAAGCCGCCGCCGACATCTTCCGCGAAGAGAATATCGCCCTGAAGAACGACGATACTAAGCTCGGTATGGCCTATGCAAAAATTACCGGCGCCCAAACGGTGACGATTGATGGCGAGGAAAAAACCTTGCTGCAATTGGCGCCGCTCTATAAAGACCCTGACCGCGCCAAACGCCAGCGCGTGTGGGAATTGGAGATGGGGCGCTGGTTGCAAGACCGCGAATCTATCAACGAAGTCTGGACGAAACTGATTCCGCTGCGCCAGAAAATTGCGGAAAATGCGGGTTTCCCGGATTACCGCGCCTATCGCTGGCGGGATTTCACCCGCTTTGACTATTCGCCCGATGACTGCATGACCTTCCACAAGGCGATTGAGGAAAAAGTCGTCCCGGCGGCACGACGCATCGCTGAAAAGCGGCGGCAGCGACTGGGTGTGGCGACTTTGCGCCCCTGGGATTTAGCCATAGACCCACTCGGCAAGCCCCCGCTTAAACCCTTCAAGACAATGGACGAATTCCAGCGGAAGGCGTCGGCAGTGTTCCACGCGGTGGATGCGCGGGCAGGACATTATTTCGACACGATGATTGCCGAAGGGCTGCTCGACCTTGAAAATCGCAAGGGCAAAGGCCCCGGCGCCTACTGCACGACCTATCCCAAATCCAGGCGTCCGTTCATCTTTGGCAATGCAGTCGGCGTTGAAGGCGATTTGCGAATGCTGCTGCACGAGGCGGGTCATGCCTTCCATGCGTTTGAAGCGACGAACCTGCCCTATGAACCCCAGCGCGACTATCCGATTGAATTCGCCGAGGTCGCGTCGATGGGCATGGAACTATTGGCAGCGCCCTATGTGAGCAGTGGTAATGGTGACGCCTTCTTCACCGAAGACGAAGCCCGCCGTTATCGCACCAGTCATCTGGAGAAAATCATCGGGTTCTGGCCTTATATGGCGGTGGTCGATTCCTTCCAGCATTGGGCCTATACCCATCCTGATGACGCGGTTGACCCCGCCAACTGCGACGCGAAATGGGCGGAACAGTGGAATCGCTTCATGCAGAGTGTGGATTACAGCGGCTACGAAGACGCCATGATGACGGGCTGGCATCGTAAGCAGCACATCTATCGTTATGCCTTTTATTATGTGGAATATGGTCTGGCACAGCTTGGCGCGGTGCAGGTGTGGGCGAATGCGCTCAAAGACCA
>CAZTLI010000152.1:0-8189 GCA_964614375.1 uncultured Anaerolineaceae bacterium | reverse complement strand
ATGGTCTGGCACAGCTTGGCGCGGTGCAGGTGTGGGCGAATGCGCTCAAAGACCAGTCCGCCGCTGTCACGGCCTATTTTGAAGGGCTGGCCCTGGGCAATACGGCATCGCTGCCCGACCTCTTCCAGACCGCCGGGGCGAAATTCGCGTTCGACAGCGAGACGATGAGCGAGGCCGTTGACCTCATCGAAGCGACACTGGCGGAACTCGACGGGTAAAGATAACGGCTGCTGGCTAAGAACAAAAGATGAACCACAGCGTGTGTATCAAGAAAGAGAGTAGGGACGACCCGGCGTGGTCGTCCAAAATGAACCTGTCAACGCGAAAAACGCAAAGCGAAAGGGTAATAGGATGTCACCGGAGGCGCGCCCTGGCGCGTCGCTACGGAATGCTTGCCATTTAACGTAATTTTTAAAGGGATGTGAGATGCAGACACGACGTTTCGGTAAAACCGATTTACAAATCACGCCGATTGGCTTCGGTGCGTGGGCGATTGGCGGCGGCGATTGGGAATATGGTTGGGGGTCACAGGCCGATGTCGATTCCATCAACGCCATTCACAAAGCCCTCGATTTGGGCATCAATTGGATAGATACCGCCGCTGTCTATGGACTGGGGCACAGCGAGGAAGTGGTCGCCCGCGCGGTCAAGGGCTTGAGCGAAAAGCCGCTTATCTTCACCAAATGCTCGTTAGTCTGGGACGACTCGCGCGAAATCAGCAGCACGCTCAAAGCCGATTCGGTGCGCCGTGAGGTGGAAGAGAGTTTGCGCCGCCTGCAAATCGAGGCGATTGACCTGTATCAAATCCATTGGCCTGAACCAGAAGACGAAATTGAGGAAGGCTGGCAAGTGCTGGCAGAACTCAAGCAGGCGGGGAAGGTGCGGCACATCGGCGTATCCAATTTTGATGTGACGCAGATGGAACGGATTAAGCAGTTCGCGCCGGTAGAGACATTGCAACCGCCGTATTCCCTCATCAAGCGTGACGTTGAAGATGCGATTTTGCCCTACTGCGAACGGGAAGATATTGGCGTCATCGTCTATTCGCCGATGTATTCGGGTATGCTCACAGGCAAAATGACGCGCGAACGCATCGCCAATTTCCCCGATAATGATTGGCGCAAACGCGATGACGAATTTCAAGAACCGAATCTGACCCGCAATCTGGCGTTGCAGGATGTGCTGGTCGAAATTGGGCAGAAACACACCACCCCGGCGGCGGCGGTGGCGGTGGCATGGACGCTTTTGAATTCCGGCGTGACGGCGGCTATCGTCGGCGCGCGTAACCCACAGCAGGTCGAAGGCTTTATCGCGGCAGCAGACCTCAACTTGGATGCCGACGACCTCGCCCGTTTGCAGCAATTTCTGCAAAAGACGGCTGGCTAAAACATTCAACGCAAAGGGGTTAAGCCTATATAGCGCACACCTGCATCACAGTTTTTGCGTGACACTATTTTCAGAACATGCGCCTGATTCAACCCCTGCCGGGACAGCGACTCAATGCCCGAGTCACTGTCCCGGTGTGCTGTCTTGAGGTCATGTGATATTTGTCACTAGGGGGCGATTGGTCGGCGGGCATAGAATACAGGTAACAGGTCTTAATATATAGAAATCTTTGCCGCCGACGGCGCGTCATCTGCTCCGACGCGGTGGTCGCACTTGTTCCGGTGGTCGCGCTCGACCTTACATAGCAACAGGTATGACCATGTTCAAGACAAAAACTTTTGGCTACTGGATCATGCTCACGGTTTTATGGCTGCCCCTGCTGGCGTTCATGTTCGTTACTATTCCCAACACAGCAGCGCAGGTCGAGGTCGATTGGCTGACATTTCCGGTGTTATATCTGCACGTTCGCATCGGTTTGATTGTAAGCTGCATCCTCAGCGGGCTGGTGGGTGTGGAATCTGGCGAATGGGTGAACGGTCTACTGGTTGATTCCGAGCCGTTCTTTGGTCGAAAACCACAGGATGTCGCGGATATATTTCCAGTAAATCATCTTGGAGTAACCCCGCATACGCGGGTGCATCGTCATCGGGACTTCGGTGGCGGCTGCGCCCTTTTCCAGCATCCGCACCAGAAACACCGGCACCGCGATGAAGGATTGGTCTTCCCACGGGACGGATTCATAACACACCTTGAGGAAGGCATCTTTTTTGAAGGCGCGGAACGAGGTGGTGATTTCGGTCACTTCCCGCAAACCGAGCGCAGTTCGAATCACTTGATTCGCGCCGACACTCAGAACGCGGCGGATGAAGGGCATTTTGTTGACGCTGCCATCGACAAAGCGCGATCCCACGACCACATCATAACCTTCGCGCAGGGGGGCGAGCAGATGCGGGATGTCCTGTGGATTGTGCTGAAAGTCGGAGTCCATTTCGACCAGCACATCGGCCTTCAACTGCTCAATGGCATGGACGAAGCCGTTATACAGTCCCAGACCAATCCCGCGTTGATGGACATCCAGCACATGCACCCTGGGATGATTGGCGGCGATTTCCTGCACGATTTCCAGCGTGCCATCTTTAGAATGACTGTCTGATACGAGGACGTGTAGTTCAAAGCCGGGGATGTTGGCCTGCTCTTCGAGAATGGCCTCGACCAGATCGGCGATATTCTCTTTTTCGTCATACGTCGGCGTGACGACCACCGCGCGAGGTCGCCCGCTGTTGTGTCCATTATCGGTGTGTGCCATTAAACCTTGCCCAATTCCTCTACTGAAAACGCATACGACACAAAATACGATGACCCAATCAAGAGTGCCTGTGCCTGCTGCGAATGCTTGTGATGCTGCCCGTTCTCATCTTCGCCGCTCATGATCTTTGTTTCAAGACCGTGTTTTTCGAGCACCGCTGCCATTTTTTGTGCCAGCGGCATCGGCATCTGCCCGACTAAGCCGCCGCCCGATTGAAACAGAGTCACCAGCGGCTGCGAAATATTCATATATTCGGGGAAGTGCCGCCACGGCAGCAGCGTGCTGGCGTGGGTTTGCGTCAGGTCGATGATGAGTTCGTTGACATCGGCGGGCGCATCCCCCCGAAAAAACAACGCCGCCGCCGGTTGATTGTACGGCAGCAGCAGCGGATGGTCTTCCAGAAACGTCAATTCGCCGACTGTGCCGCCGAGATTGTTGATGCGATATTCCTGTGCCCCCAGTACACGAATGACATACGTGTTTTGGGGTTTGAGGGCTTCTTCACCTTCAATAAACGTCGCCGTCTGGACGAAGAGCTGCAATTCGTTGGGCATTCCGCCCGCCTGCGCCATCAAAAAGGCGGCGACACCATCCTCGCGCCCGATTTCGTCCATTAGTTTGTCGCGTTTCGGCATGTATCCTTACAACCGTTTCATTTATCGTCAATGATGAAAGGCAGCGGGTTTATGCAGGTTAAATATTTAATCAGGTCATCGGACACGGCGTGCCGTGTCCCTACAAACCGATTAACAACTGTCATTATTCGTAGGGACACAGCATTGCTGTGTCCGCAAAAAACGGCGTTACCCGCTTATTTTCTCACTGCACACTATCCGTTGCACGGGGCTAAAACAGTGCTCAGAGCACTTTCATAGATACCCTGTTCTTATGGCGCAGGACGCAGCGCCCCGGCAATCCATTCCGGTACAGGATACCCGACGACATCGAGGTCTGCAATGGCGGCGTCAACGTCAAACGACACACTGCGGAGATCAAGCGACACGCTGCCATGCTCAAACGTCAGCAGCGCCCACTGTGCCCGACCGGGATGGGTGGCAGAACTGCCGACACTGCCGGGATTGACAATCCGCCATGCGCCAACAGTGCGATCCAACTGTACATGCGTATGTCCATAAACAGCGAGGCTGCCCTCGCGGTCTAGCAGCATATCCAGCACTTCGCTTTCCGGTGTATCGGCTTTCAGGAAGGCTTCGTCATCGCCGGGAATGGCATGAAAGCCAATGACCCAGCCATAATCCTGCACTTTGAGCGCCAGTTCTTTCTTGAGGATGCTGCCCAGATATTCATATTCCGCGAACCCAAGCTGCTCGACATTCCATTGCAAAATCGTGCCCATCGCGCGCCATGACGCCCGCATTCTATCGAGTTTCTCTTCGTCTTTGGCAGGACGCATCGGAAAACGTTCCCCTGTGACGAGGTAGCGGTCTGTATTGCCGCCGATGACCTTGAAGTGGTCTTTACCGCGTTCCTCGCGCAGCGCCATAATTCGCTGTATACACTCAGTCGGACGCGACCCAAACGCTGCTAAATCGCCCAGCACCCAGACCGTATCCGCGCCTCCAACCGCTTCAAGGTCAGCGAGTACCGCTTCCAACGCTATCAAATTGCCATGAATATCCGATAGGAGGGCTAACCGCATCATTCGCTCCCTGTAGTCACTCACGATAGCCTGCAAGTGTAACACGAACCCGCGATTCGGTCAGGGGAAATAGGGCGAGCGGACTCGACATGGCTTTTGCTGATACGCTCACAGGTTAAAGGCTGACGAGCAAACGGTATTCGTTTTGTGCCTCAGAAAATCACGGCAGCCTGATATAATGACCCCACTAGCAGCGAGGACGATTATGGATAACAAATACACGGCTCTGGGTAAACCGGTCACCCAATATGAAAAACTGGACCCGATTGCGACAGCCTGCAAATTCATTGAATATCACAGCGACCAACTGACATCATCCTGTCCGGTCACAGGCCAGCCCGACTTTTACGAAGCCACCATACAAATCGAAGCAGACGGCGTTGGCATCGAGACAAAGACGCTGAAGCTCTATCTTGAAACCTATCGCAATCAGGCGGTTTTCTGTGAAGATTTGACCGTGAAAATCTGTCAGGATTTGTTCGCGGCCTGCCAGCCCCACAAATGCACTGTCACCCTGAAACAACGGCGGCGCGGTGGTATTCAAATCACCGCGCGGCACGAAATCGCGAAGTAACCCAGACTGTGAATCGTGCCCGGTGGCATCAGCTTCGTCTGAATCCGATGACCCGGCGCAGCGACAGATAGGCCACGACAGCCAGCGCGCCGATGGCGGCGGTGTTCATGCCAGCGAGGAGGCCGCTTTGTTCGCCCGTGACAGTGAGTGGCGCGGGGACAAATACCAGCACGAACACGACCAGCGTCAACCATGCCAGACGACGGCGCGGGACATCCAGCGGCGTGATGTTGTCCAGCGGGACGGCATAAAAGCGCCCAATTAACAGGTACAACAGCAGCAGCAATATCCACAGGTTCGAGACGAACAGCAGCAAAAACAGAATCACAGCAATAATCGGGCGGAACAATTTGCGCGCCTGTTCACCAAACAGCGCATAGACCACATGCCCGCCGTCCAGCTGACCGATGGGGATGAGGTTGATCGCGGTCACGAGCAAGCCTGTCCAACCCGCCCACGCCAGTTGATTGACAAATACGTCCTGGGTGCCGTCCGGCAAAAAGTGTCCAAAGACAAAAATCTTCGACATGGCATACAGTATCGAATTGCCTTCGACCAGTCCGCCGGGTGTCACATTGCCCACCTGCGAAGTCGCCAGGCCAATGAGGAGAATCGGCACGGCGAACACAATCCCCGCGAGTGGCCCCGCCGCGCCAATATCGAGCAGGGCTTTGCGATTTTTCATCGGCTGCCGCAGCGAGATAAATGCACCAAATGTGCCAAACAAATTAAAGGGCATCGGGATGAAATAGGGCAGTGAAATCACCATCTTATGCCGACGGGCGACAAAATAGTGCCCCATTTCGTGCGCGCCCAATATCAGCAGAATACTCAAGGCATAAGGCAAACCGCGCCACAATTGCAGCAGGGGATTGGCGGCGAGGTTTTGAGCTTCTGCCAGATTCGATACGGCGATTTCGCTGAGCGCCATCTCTGTGCCGACGAACAGCACGCTCAAAAACGTCAGCACAAACAACACGCCATTCAACCAACTGTTCCCCTGTTTGGGTTGAATGCGCCCGCGCAGGATATGCACCAGATGCGTGGGTTTGGATTCGCCAAATTCGCCCGGTTTGGTCACCGGCGCATCGCGGAACAGGGCGAACAGGTCATGCGGCGCAAGCAGCGCATCCAACTGTCTATAGGCCGCTTCGGTATCGTCGCTTAGCTGCCCCATGAAGCTGATGACATAAAACGTCCGTTCGTGCATTTGAAGCTGAATGGCATCTTCGGCCTGAAAATCTTTGAGGTCATAATACAGCGTCTTGTTGACGAGCATCACCCTGCTGACCAATTCCTCGATTTCAGCAAGTTGATTGTTTTCGCTCTGTGGGTCATCATCGCGGGCTTTCGATGTATAAATCAGCGGGCTTTCATCTATTGTAGACGCAGGTTCATTGAGCATTCAAGGAGTCTCCGTTCTTCACTTCGTCTTTGATTATACGCCACCCCGCTTACAATGGTATGACGACTAACGCGGGGCGATAATCTGCCAGACATCCCCACCCGGCAGCAGTTGCAGAATGGTGCCGTCGGCGCTGCCAATATAGAGCACTTCGTCGCCGTTCTGGTCGATTTCATATTGATAGAAGCCGATGTATGGAATTTCTTGCTGGATACCCAGGCCCAGACGATTCCGCACCGTATCCAAGCCGCGCCAGATGTGCCCAAGCTGCCGCAGCGGTTGGAACAGTCCCGGTTGTTCGGGGAAATTTTCGTCGCGTTCGGGGTGAACCGCCGGGTCATAGCGATTGGTGAAGCCCAACCATGCTGGTTCGCGCCCGTCATTAAACAGCGCATAGACGATGTTGCGGTCTTCGATGTAAATCATGCGCCCACGCTCGAAGAACTGCTCGATGATGTTGCCCTGTCCGGCTTCTTCTTCGGGACAGGCTGTGGGCGGCGGCGCGAAGAACCACCCAATCGGGCATTGCAGGATGATGCTGTGATGCTGCTCTGTCTGGAAGCGTCCATTACTGACCACCAGCGCAAAATCCAACCGTCCCCGATCACTGGCGCGGGTCGTGATGTCCTGGCTGCCATCGAGCGCCACATTAATCACCTGTGATGGATTGCCCTCAGCATCGAGTCGATAGATGACGGCGCTGTCGCCCCCGCGTGTTGACCAGAACAGCGTCAGCGTGTCGCCGGGAGAGATAAACTCAGGCGGATTCGATGTAAAAAATTCGATGCGCGGCGCATTGGGATTGGGCGTCGGTGTCGGTGTCGGCGCGTCGGGCAGGGGTGTGCGCGTCGGGCCAAACAGGGGCGTCGGCGATGGCCCACCCGTCGGCGTGATGGGCGCAGGTGTATTCGATGGCGTCGGCGAGACATTGCGGGCAGGTGTCGGCGTGCGCGTTGCGGTGGAGGTCGGTGTAATTGTTGGTTGTTCGGTGGGGAACACCTGCTGTACCGTCGCGCCACACGCGCTTAACGCCAGTGCCATCACGATTACGATGAATACCCGTCGAGTCATTGTCCGCCGCTGTAAATCTACGTTATACACAGGGCTATTATAGTCTCTATCGCGCAATTGTGGAGAGTGTTGCAGGGAACGTGTATTGATTGGTGCAGTGTTTCCATAGCTGCAACGGCGTCCTTCCTTGAGTGTTTGCGGTTGCTTGAGCAGCCAGCGTTGAGTTCAACTCCGTCTATCAGTACACTTAAGGTCAGGTGGTGACGGAGGCAGATTGTGCGGAAGCAGCAGTGGATGACGATTGGCGAGGTGGCGAACTGGGCAAACGTCCAGACCTCGACCCTGCGTTACTATGAGAGCATCGGTATTTTGCCGCCGCCTGACCGTGTGAATGGTCGCCGCCGTTATAAACCGGAGATTCTGCAATTACTGGCGGTGATTGAACTGGCGAAGGCCGCCGATTTTTCGCTGGATGAAATCCGCACGCTGCTCTATGGTTTTGACCACGACACACCCCTATCTGAACGCTGGAAACTGCTGGCGCGCGAGAAACTGGCGGAAGTCAACGCCATCATCGAAGCCGCCCGGCGCAAAAAACGCCTGCTTGAAGAGGGGCTGCAAAACGAATATCTGCGCTTTGAACTGGACGCGCTCAAGGCGTTGCAGAAGTCAGATGAATAGCAATCAGCAAAAAGTGGCTGTTTCTAAATGGGCTTTTAGCCAGCGGCTGGCAGCTATGTCTCCATGCCTGCCATTTTCTTGATGAGGGCGAGCGTCATCAGCACGTCGCCGGCTGCGGAGTGGGCATCTTTGACGACGATTCCCTGCTGCGTACAGGCATCGGTCA
>CAZTLI010000151.1:6837-11259 GCA_964614375.1 uncultured Anaerolineaceae bacterium | reverse complement strand
GTTGCAGCAGTTTCGACGCGACCACAGGTTCAAGCAGTGACCCGCCTTCGCTCACAACGCGAATCGCCTTAAACACCTCTTCACGCGGCGCACCTTTTAGCAAATAGCCCTTCGCACCAGCCTGCACCGCAGCCACGATGCGTTCATCCGTATCAAATGCCGTAAATACAATAAACTCAACATCGGCATGAACTGACCGAATCTGTTTAATCGCCTCTACACCATCCACCTCTGGCATTTCTAAATCGGTGAGAATGATATCTGGATGGCTGTTATTGGCTTTATTGACCAATTCACTGCCATTTGCAGCAACATCAATCACATCAAAATCCGACTGCGTGCTGAGAATCGCTACCAGACCATCACGTACCACTGGATGGTCATCTGCCACAATAATCCGTATCTGTTTCATACCATCCTTGTCGCTTTACCTATTCACGGCTCATGTTGAGTGGGATATGAAAATCTATGCGCGTCCCAACACCGGGATTACTGCGTATGGTGAGCTGCCCGCCTAATAACTTCGCCCGTTCATTCAAGCCGATGAGACCATAATGCCCTATTGGAATTTGCGTTGGATCAAACCCGATCCCATCATCTTCAATCACAAGGTGAATATGTTCAGGGTAGCCGGCGGTTTGTGGAGTCGCTTCCAGTATTACTATAACATGCACGGCCTGCGCGTGCCGAATGACGTTGTTTAATGCTTCTTGTGCAATCCGATAAATCCCTACCGCGATTCGCACAGGCAGCGGGCGACTGCGAATACCCATTACATCGTATTCGATTTTCATTCTTGTGCGAGATTGGCATTCCCTGACCAATTCACTAATCGCTTCGGGCAGGGTTTTGCCTTCGAGAGGCGCCGCCCGCAAGTCGAGCACAGAGCGACGGGCTTCTTCCAGATTGGCGCGTGTGGTTGATAAGGCCTGCTGCACAGTCTGCCGAATTTTCGCCTCTTCGGCACCCGTTTCCAACATGGCATCTACCGCTTCTAATTGCAGGGTTATCGCGGCTAAACCCTGTGCGATTGTATCGTGGATTTCGCGGGCAATGCGGTTGCGCTCTTGAGTGGCGCCAAATTCCGCGCTTTGATTGAACAACATCGTTCGTTCAATCGCGATACTCATGAGATCGCCCACTGTCTGTAGCAGCCGCAAATCGCCCTCTGACAATTCTTCCCAATCGGTTGTGCTCACTACATTGAGCACGCCTAACTCTTTACCATGGGCATTCAAGGGGATACTGGCGTGAAATTTCAATCCCAACGTACCCACCACCAGATTCTCCAACCGCGTACAGGTGATATTACGGGGTCGCGGCAGGTCGCCATCGACATATTCATCCAGACAGGCACACGTCCCCCCTAAACGTCGTGGATGGTCAGCCAGCGCAGGCGGTAGATTACGTGTCGCGGCAGCATAAAATTTTTCGGTCTTTTCGTTCCGCAGAAACACCCAACTGGTTTCCAGATCAAAGAGTTCGGTCACCTGCGCCATCGCTGTCTGTAATGCGCGCGGCAAGTCCACTTCGCGGTTGAGTGCTTCGGCGATTTTGTTCAATATCGACAATTCACGGTTGTGCCGCTTCAGTTTTTCGGTGTCAGTTTCAGTACGCGGTTTCATACCCATAACAAATTCTCATCCATAGATATGCCTGTAGTATACCACCGCGTCGTCGGTTACAATGTTTCTTATGCAGCTTATTCGTCGAAAGGTGTGTCGATGCCTAATCCGCTTAAGATTCGTGTCTTTTTGTCATCCCCCGGTGATGTCAGCAGCGAACGCACGCTGGCTTTACAGGTTCTTGAACGCTTGCCCTATGAATCGGCATTGCGTGGACGCATTCAGGTCGAAGCGATTGCATGGGATAAACCGGGTTCGAGCACACCGCTGCTAGCGACGATGACACCGCAAGAAGCGATTAACGACGGCCTGCCACGCCCATCCGAATGCGACATCGTGATTGTGCTGTTCTGGTCACGGTTGGGCACCCCCCTTCCGGCATCGTATACCAAACCCGATGGCGGTCGCTACCTATCAGGCACGGAGTGGGAATACGAGGACGCGATGCAAGCGGCAAAAGCAATGGGTAAACCTGCCGTCGTCGTTTATCGTCGCACCGAGGATATCATCCTCAAACCATCTGACCCCGACTTTATGCCCAAGTATGAGCAGTGGCAGCGGGTGCAGGAATTTTTCGCATCCTTTATTGATGAAGACGGTACTATTCGGCAAGGATATAACAGCTATCGCACACCAGATGAATTCCGTCAACAATTTGAACAGCATATCAAGACATTGGTCGAACGCTTACTAGAAGATAGTCCCGTTACAAGCGACGAAACCACTGCCACCGCCACACTGTGGGAAGGTTCACCCTTTCCGGGATTGCGAGCATTCACGGCGAAAGATGCGCCGATCTTCTTCGGGCGTGGGCGCGAGACGGATGCACTGCTCAAGCACATACACCAATCAGACAGCCGCTGCACGTTTGTCGTAGGCGCATCTGGCTCAGGAAAATCGTCGCTGGTCGGCGCGGGTTTGTTGCCACATGTATCATCGGGTGCGATAGCAGGCAGCGCGGAATGGTCAATCGTGCGCTGCACACCCGGCGATGGCGGAGACAATCCATTTGCGGCGCTCTTGAATGCCATGAAGCAGACATTTCCCCAAATAGATACCGAGCTGTGGTTAAAACAACTGGCTGACGACCCAACAACCATCAACACCCTGTGCGAAGCGTGTTTGACCGGACAACCTATTTGGGCGGAAGTGCTGCTGTTTATTGACCAGTTTGAAGAATTGTTTACGCTTGCCCATCCCACATATCTAGCAGCGTTCGCTACCATGCTGGCATCGCTTGATGACCGTGTACGCGCTATTTGTACGTTGCGCGCCGATTTTTACGCACGTTGTGTCGAAATGCCGACTCTGGCAGAATTGCTGCGAAATGGTTCATTCCCATTAGCAGCGCCGGGTATCGGTTCCCTGCATGATATGGTCGTGCGCCCGGCGGCATTGGCAGGACTGCAATTTGAAGAGGGGCTGCCCCAACGTTTGCTGGATGATACAGGCAGCGATCCCGGCGCCTTGGCTTTGCTGGCCTATACGCTGGATGAGTTGTATCGCGCCTGTAAAGGCAGTGGCTTATTGACCTGTGATGCTTATGATACGCTTGGGGGCGTTCAGGGTGCGATTGGTCAGCGGGCGGAACACACCTTTGCAACATTAGACGCCGATACACAGGCAATCCTGCCTGACGTGTTCCGCGAATTGGTCGCTGTAGACGAAGATGGCACAGCCACACGCCAGCGCACGTTGCTGGAACGAGTCAGCAATAACCCCGCGCACAAACGCCTCGTGAGTTCGCTGACCGATGCACGACTATTGGTGCAAACCGACGAACACGGGCGACCCGTCGTAGAAGTGGCACATGAAGCCCTGCTGCGGAGTTGGACGCGCCTGGCAAGTTGGATTGAATCGGCACGCGATGACCTTCATCTACTGCGTCAGGTCAAATTAGCATCACAGTTATGGATGCAGCACAATCGCAGTGACGATTTCCTATGGAGCGGTGACCGTCTTAAAGCGGCAATTGGCATGATTGAGCGTCTGCAACCGACATTAACCGAATCAGAGCAAGCCTTTATTGTCCCGGAACATAAACGGCTGATGGAAGAAATTGCACAACCGGGTACACCTCACTATCGCCGCGCTTTGATTGGCGAACGTTTGAACGAACTTGGCGACGCGCGCCCCGGTGTTGGGTTGCGTGACGACGGTTTGCCTGATTTTATGTGGTGTGATGTCTCTGGCGGCGTGGTGACACTCGAAGCCAGCAAAAGCAGCGGTGGCAACCTGACATTCAATGTAAAACCCTTCCGAATCGCCAAATATCTAATTACCTACAGTCAGTATCAGTCATTTATCCGGGCAGCAGATGGCTATACCAGTCCGCAGTGGTGGGATGGCATTGGGAAACATCAAGAACCGCCAGCGCAAAGTCGCCCCTTTGCCAATCACCCGGCTGAATATGTGTCCTGGTATGATGCCGTCGCATTCTGCCGATGGGCCAGCGAAAAACTCGGCACACGCATTCGCCTCCCAACGGAATGGGAATGGCAAATCGCAGCATCAAACGGGAACACGGCACAACGATATGTCTGGGGCAAAGAGTGGGACGAAAATGCCGTCAACACGCGCGAAAGCACCCTCCTCCGCACCACCGCCGTGGGCATGTATCCGCAGAGTGTAACATCCAATGGTGCAATGGATATGACAGGCAATATCTGGGAATGGTGTGTCAATGAATTACAAACACCGCAAAATGTCGCACCTGGTGGTACACGAAAACGCGCCCTACGTGGCTGTTCGTGCTTGAGTCGCAAACATAAGGCCTATTTTGCCTATCGTGCGGGGA
>CAZTLI010000151.1:0-6827 GCA_964614375.1 uncultured Anaerolineaceae bacterium | reverse complement strand
GCATGGCTTCCGCGTGTGTATGCCACTGAATGACACAGAATAAAGGGAATAATCGTGGACTATCGACCTAAAAATGTCACCGTGAACAAAGAGAATAATACGCTCGAAATCACCTGGAACGACAACCTCGTCTCGACCTATCCCCTGCCCCAACTGCGCGAGGCCTGCCCGTGTGTGGAATGTCGGGGCGGACATGCGTTCATGGGGCCAAATTACGAACCGGATAATTTATTGGATTTGAAGCCCAAACTGCAAGACAACGCCTATATTCTGGAAGGGGCATCGTTGGTGGGCAATTATGCGCTGCAATTGACCTGGAAAGATAATCACAGCACAGGAATTTACTCGTGGGACATGCTGCGGCGACTGTCTCCACAGCAGCCGCCGAATGACGAAAATTAAAAGCCGGACACCATAGCCGGCTTTATCACGATTAGGGTGCGGTCAGGTCGATAAGGAGGTCGCCCGGTATCTCGCAGGTTTCTGAAACGACTTCATCGCGAATCTCGGTCATCGGTGCATCCGGGTTGAAATAGTTGTAGACTGTCCGTGATATCTCTGCCATGAGGGGGAATGAGTCGGTAAATTCAAGCCATACCGGATTACGAAACACCATGACAATGACATAATCGCCACCGGGTGACATCACAATCCCTGCATCACCGTGCATTTCATCGACCCAACCGTGCTTATGCGCGACAAATGTTCCCGCAGGTACGCCGGCTTCAATCAAAGCCCCAATACGATTTTCGCTCATCACACGCATCATACTCTGGCATTCGCGCTGTGTAAATGAGCCTGCTAAGTCGCCTTCCATCAATGGCCCGCTGCCAGTCATCGCACATTGATAGACACTGCCCAACAACCACCCCATTTCATCGACTGTAAATTGGTTCGATGGGTCAGGATTCGCACTGATCTGGTCGGCGCTGGTTTCAGGCAATATCACAGGACGCGGCGTAGACACATTGGGTATTGTATAGGGCGCGACAATAAACGTGCGCTCCAAACCTATCGCATTCATATATGCCGACACATTGGCAGCACCCACATATTCATCGCCGCCGCCCACCCACGACAACACTGCATTCGTGGATGTGTTTTCGCTGCAAATCATCATATTCGCAATCGTCAAGGCCTCTGTGCTATCTGGCGGTGCTTGTAACACTGAATAGAGATGTGTTAATACGGGAATCTTGTTGATACTCATCCCGCTAAAGGCGATATTGTTACCAAATGTGAAGGCTTCGCCGGTTTGCAAATCAAGCACGTAAATCGCGCCAAAACGACTGGTCTGTGGGTCAAAACCCGCTGCCAGCATCATCTCCCAGATTTGATTACCTAATGCCCGAAAACCCGCGCTCAACGGTACAGGCGAGTGCCCTAAAAATCCGCCAGATTCAATGACGGGCTGCGTCGGTGTAAGCGTTGGCAAAATAGGTATCACAGAAAGAGACGGCAGCGAGAATATATCCCCATCAATGTCTAGCAAATCGATTGCCACCCAGCCATGACCATTAGGCGAATTTTCATAGACAATCTCGACCCAGGGCAATTGGGTATGCCATCGTGTGACCTCGAACCGATCACCCGCTTGCGCCACACCCAAGCGATCAAACTCAATACCCGGCCCATAGCGAATGTTGATTTCGCCGTTCACAAGCCCGCTCACACGAAATACCGATGTTGCCGTCGCAATTGGCGCCGTAGATACTGTTGCCGTTGCAGTGAATGGCGCTCCTGTCGCCAAACCTGCTGTCGGCGTCGGCGGCACAGCTGAAGCGGATGGATTGACAACAATATCCGTAACCGGTACATTGCTCATGTTTCCAATTATCGACACAAGGTCTTGAAATACCCATCCAATGGGCTGAAATGTCGTCGAATCGCCAAGTAACACCCAGGGGAAGACATCACTGCGACCCACGACAGGATAGCGAGTTCCTCTAATAATTTCGCCTACAACTTCCGCTTCGATGCTGGGTTCAGCGCGGAGATTGGCTTGCCCTATCGCTTCGGCTGTGACACCCGTATCCTGCTGGGCATACAGTGCTGAGACCGTGAGGAGACCTGAGAGTAATATGCAAATTGTCACAATGTAGAGAAAGCGCGTCATAGTCAGCCTGATTATCTATCCAACATTGCCGCGAGGCATTATAGCACGACCATAAAATGTGTTAAGGCGCGATTTAGTCCAGAGTTCTCATATTGACACGGAACGTTTCTTTGCTACAATGCACGATACTCCACGCCGAAGTGGCGGAATTGGCAGACGCGCTACGTTCAGGGCGTAGTTCCTGTACAGGAGTGTGGGTTCGACTCCCACCTTCGGCAACAGATGGCTCAGGACTATCCTGAGCTTTTTCTTTTTCGATAATTCGTGTATGTTGGATATATCTAAAGAGTGATTGTCCGATTAGGTCATGACCGAACAACCCGCACAACAACGACAACCACGCCAAAATCCGGCAACAGCGAAAAAACAGCGGCAAGCGCGCAATCAACTATCGAGTGTGCAAATCACATTTGCAGCTATTCTGGCATTGGGTCTGATTCTTGCAATTAATTTCAGCAGTCGTATCGCCGCCGGACAACCGCTTCAGGAAGCCTATAACCGGGTCGTGGCGGAGATTGACACGCTTACACAAGAACAAGCCACATTGATTGCCGAACGGGACTATGCAGCAACAGACGCCTATGTAGAAAATTGGGCCCGGAATGAAGGCAAGATGGTTCGCGAGGGGGAAGTATTGATTGTCCCTGTGCCATCAGGAACGACGATTCAAGAGGAAACGGTTAGCCAACCGCAAGTTGCAGTTGATACAACACCACCCGAACCCGAACCCTGGACATTATGGTGGTCGCTGTTTTTCGATAGTCCCCCACCAGAATCATAGGTCACTGCACTTTTTTTGACACCGGGGTTGACCCCATCGAAATCAACTGCCCGTCGGGTGTCATCACCACTGAACCGGGCGGCACATACGGCTGTGAATGGGGGGCGACTGCGCTGATAATCAACAGAATGATACCGACAGCCGCAAAGATTGCGCCTTGAAGTAGCACTGTACTGCTCAACCGCGAAAAGGTTGCTTCGACTATCGCCACAAACACTTGCCGCACCAACTCCTCCGCAGGTGATGTCATGTTTAACGTCTCCGAAAATGCCTCCAGCAGGGCGCCAGACACAAAAATGAGGGGCAGCACCATCAAGACACCACTGATGATTGTTGTCCAGCCTAACCAGCGTCCGAAGTGCTTCAGTGACCGCACAACCAGCGCAACCACCAGACTCAATAATGCCAATGGACATAAATAGAATAGATTCCCCAATTGTTCATAAGCATCAAATCCCAGACTGATATTTAATAATGCGTTCTCGTCTGCATTATCCAAGAAACTGCGATATTCAAGATCGGAGTCGCCAATGAGGGTCGTCGCAATTTGTGTTAAGGTATTAGACAGCACGCGATAACTTACATCACGCAGTTCACCACGCGGATTACAAATCGGTAATGTCGTCTGGCGGCCTGTATCAATGGCGCGGATGGTCGCATTTTGCTGAACAGTGCAAGCGGGGGCGCTGTCGAGAATCATATTGACTGCGCGTTCAGCAGGCACGCCGAGCAGACGATCACGGATTTCGCTGACTGTAATCGGCTCTCCCACCGCCGCCGCATTGCCATCAACGATCTCAAAAAATACGCCAATACCCGTTTCGATTTGTCTCTGCAACCATTCGGGTGGGATGAGTTCATTGGTCACCGCTTGCCAGTTTTCTTCACCTATCGCGTCTACAATTTCGCCAAAATCCACCAGGGGCGTGCGTATGGCCCGTTCAGCGATAATGGCATCAAGGGCAACGGGTGCTAAATCGACATAAAACTGGTCGTTATCGAGGGCGCTCGTAAAGGTCTCGGCGCTGAAAAATGCGGATTGAAACGCATAATTCCAGGATGCCACTACAAACAAAACCACAGCGACAAGCAGCAGCAGCACCGCGACAATTCTCCCCAGAATTTTCACCGCTGCACTCCTTACATCATCGTCGTAAACGGTTGGACACCGAGCGGCACACCCAAACGCACCGGAATTTCCCCCTCACCAGCGGTCATAGGCAAATTATCTTCAACGACTTGCACCTTCACAACGCCTAACGCAAACACCATCCCATCGGGCGCAGTCGTGCAGCTCGTCACTTTGCCAACCTGCCGCTCATTGTGATAGAGTTCGACGGGTGTATTTATGGACTGTTCCAGACGCAGCGAAACCAGTGTTTTCGCCAACTGCCCCCGGCTTTCCATACGTGCGATGATTTCCTGCCCGGTATAGCAGCCTTTGGTGAAGCTGACTTCATCCCATAAACCCAATTCAAGCGGGATATAGTCTGTGGTCAATTCTCCACCCGCAGCCGGACGCCCGGCGCGTATCCTCAGCACGTTGTACATGAGTGAGCCAGCAGGCACGATACCGAACGATTGACCTGGTTCAAGCAAGTGCTGCCACACTTTTACTGCCCCCTCATCAGGCACAACAACTATCCAATGCGATCCCACGAGTGGAATCCGCCGTGCAACAAAGACATCGACACTACCAATACGTATTGTCCGCCCGTGTAGCTGCTCTCTGTCAGATAGACCGGGCACAAGCGCATCCATCACGGCGTCGGCATGGGGGCCATGCAGCGCGAATTGGCGCGTTGTTGACATCAATTCCGTGAGTTTAACTTTATCGTTGAAAAAGATGTGACGTTGTAGATATTGCTGCAATGCCCCACCCCGACCCGGCTCGGTGAGGCACAGTAAAAACTCGCCTTGATTGTATACCTCAGCGCGATCTAGCACACGACCATGCGGAGTAGTGAAAATCGTCGCGCGCCCTTCCCCAACACGGAGATTGAGGAGTTCATTGGTAGACATTCGATTCAAAAAGTCGAATCTGTCCGCCCCCTCGATTCGCAAGCGCCCTTCATGCGAACGGTCAAGCAGGACAACATGATTCAACGCGGTTTGATATTCACGCAACTGATTGCCAAAGTGTAAGGGAATACCATCAGGCGCAATCACCGCACCGTGTTCCTGATATATAGCTTGAAGAGTCATAAGTTCATCCAACTTACTTATGAGCGTTCTGCATCAGGCATAGGTAAAGCGAGGCGGATGGGTTCTGGCAGGTCAGCATCCTGCAATGACACCCATCGCCACCCATCCGGCGCAATAATCCGTTCTGGCATGTTGTAAACATAGAGGAAGTTAATCTCAAGCGCATAGGGTTTTTGATGATTATCCACGCTAATGGGCGGAACAAACAAATTGCCCGACGGCACGGTTCGCAGCAAATCATCTTCGGACGGATTCACCGGGAGTTTACGCTTGATAGCCCGCAGCGCCGTATCGTGGGGGCGTTCACCGGTTATCATCCGCGTTTTGGGAAAACGTGCAGCAGAATCGCCGCACAACACTTCGCCGTTATAGTAAGGAATCGTCGTCGCAACATAGATTATTGGATGATGTGGTAAATTATTGCTCGCACGTAACCGCAACAAACGCCGCCGACTATTTTCCGCCCCAATAATACTGCGAAGTTCATCCGCCGCGTTCCACATATCGTCGTTAATGATGAGATAGTCGCAGGTTGCCGCATAAGGCAGCTCAAAACGAACCCGTTTCAACCGTTTTTCAATTTCCTCTGGCGTTTCATTCCGGTCTTCCATCCGCTGGCGCAATTGCACGAGGATTTCATCTTCTGTTTCACCTGGAACAGTCACAAAGATGAGAATCGCATTGTTGGGATACTCTGAGCGAATGATACTCGCCCCCAGCACCTCAATATCCGCAATCAAATCCTGGCCCGTGGCGATGGCGTTTTCAACGGTCGCGCGCGGCACGCCATAATAACGATTTTTATGCACTTCCTGATATTCAATGAGTTCACCACTGGTAATCATGTGCTGGAAATCTTCAAGCGAGACAAATTGATGATGCACACCATCAATCTCATGAGGTCGTGGCACTCGTGTGGTCGCCGTCGGCAGTTGACGAAGACTATCGACTTGTTCGAGCACCATATTGATGAGGGTATTTTTGCCGCCTCCGCCAGGGCCAACGAGAATGAAGAGTAATCCTTGCTGCGCTTGTGGGGTTGTCACCGGTGGAATTCCTTAATCATGCTGTTGTATGGGGATTGCACAACACCCATTTTAGCAGCATGTGCAATCTTGAGCTATAGGCAGTCGGGTAGAAATTGGTGACATACTCCCCATGCCTGAAGGCAGGGGCATCTGACGTTAACGCCGAATGCTCTCTAAACGAGAGGCTTCTTCCGACTGAGACAGTATGAGGCGATGCCCCGCCTCTAAAATGTTGACTGCCGCATTGTGGTCACGGTCTAACACGAGACCACAATGGTTACATTCAAAAACACGGTCTTTCAATGCCAGCTTTTGTTCGTGACCGCAACCTGAACATTTTCCTGTCGTGCGTGCCCAGCGGTCAATGAAGAGGACTTCTTTTCCGCGTTTGAACGCCACCCATTGCAGAACCTTGATGAACCGGGCAAAGCCTAAATCCGATAGTTTGCGTCCCCACAACCGTTTCATCGCGTTGATGTTCAAGTCTTCAAAGACCAGCGTATCATATTCATCACACAAGTCGTGCGCCAATTGAAAATGGAAATCCAATCGCTTATCCCTGATGCGGATATGACGCCGCGCGAGGTGTTGCTTGCCTTTATGCTTGTTGTTGCTTCCTTCAATCTTTTTGGACACACTGCGTTGTAGCTGTCGCATCCGGGGCAGGTCTTGTTTGAAAAACTGCGGTGCTGCGATG
>CAZTLI010000150.1:3632-11285 GCA_964614375.1 uncultured Anaerolineaceae bacterium | reverse complement strand
CGCTTGAAAAAGCCGTTGAACATCACGATTCCCATCACGCCATCGCGTTCTGCCAGTCGGACTATCATCTGGTCGGAGAGGTGGCGGTCTGTATCGCAAAAGCGGCGGGGATTGCTGTGGCTGGCGATGACCGACCCGGTATAACGATCCAGGGCTTCCATGAAGGCGTGTTCCGCCATGTGCGACACATCCAGAATGGCGTTATAGCTCGCCATAATCTCCAGGAGTTCATGGCCTAAAGGCGTGAGTCCACCGCCCGCGCCCGTCCCGGCGCTATACCGGGTGTGCATCCACGCCGGGCCAACAATCCGCACCCCGCGTTCATACCATTCTTCAAACTGACGCGGTTCGAGGATGGGGTCTGCGCCTTCCATGAGGATGACGAGGCCGTGTTTGCGGCCTTTGAGTTGTTCGCCGCGTTTCCACGTCGCCAGCACCGCATCGAGGTCGCTTGCCGCTTGAATGAGCGTGATTTTTTCGTTTTCGTCCGCGAGTTTGTGGTAATAGTCAAGCTGCGTTAAGGCATGGGTATAGGCTTCGCGGGCATTATGATAGGTGGGTTCAGCCCAGGGCGATGGTTTGCTATACGATGGCGAGACAAACAACGTCGCGAACACAATCGCCACCCGTCCGAGCATGGCATCGGGCATTCCCAGCATTGGTATGGGATAGCGCCCGGCTTCTAATCGCCGTTTTTCGAGCGCGCTGCGGGTATAATCGCGCCCGAAGCACACACGGTTATAGGCAATGTCCTGGTGGGCATCGACAATAATCATCGCAGCAATTCCCCCTCACCACTATCGAGTCATCGCGCGCTGATTGTATCCATCACCCGGAATCAGCGCAAAGGGTCGCGTAAAAGGGGTGATACGTGATGGGTATGTGCGGTGATGCGGACGGCGGCAAAAGGTCTGAAGTCATACTGCCCTAAACCCTGTATTTTGAATCTTTTGCCCTTCCCGTTCGCGCGCTTCGCGGTGAATTTTTGCCTTATGGTTTAAAAATCAAGCCCTGCCCGGTGGGTAATGACAGTACCGAAATCCCCCGCCGTTGAGCGAAGGTATCAAATGCCTGCTTCTGGGCGATGTGCTTGCGCCAACCGTAATCATCCAGCACGATAATACCGCCGCTAACCAGCTTATCCCAAAAATAGTCAGCAGCGGCAATTTCCGGGTCACGGTTGTTCATGTCAATCGACAGAAAGCAGATGGTGTCGCTATCGACCTGCGGCAGCGTCTCCGGGACTGTACCCTGCACAATCCGCACATTGGGATAGGGCGCAAAGGTCTGCACCACATCGTCGTAACAATCTTCATAGCCCCACGTCGCCGCGACGATTCCGTGCTGGCGTTCTTCGTCGGAGACATAGCGTTCGTCCAGCCCTTTGAACGTATCCAGCAGGTAGAATTGGCGCGATTGGTCTTTGAAGTCGGTATAGTGCATCGCAGCAAGGGCATATCCCCCCCGATTGACGCCACATTCGACATAATCGCCGTCTAGCTTGAGTGCGTATTCCGCCGCCCAGCAGATAATATACGCCCGCCAGTGCAAATCGCCCGCCCACGAACCTGTCGCCTTGCCCGCGCGATAGGCCGCTGCGAAGCGCGGTTCGGTCATGAAATCGGCATTGTGCGCGGTGACGAGGCCATCCTGATTATAGGTCGCTTTGCCATAAATCAGGCGCGACAGCGAATTGCCCCGTCCGGTCAACAGTTTGACCAGTCCCTTTTTAATCGGGACAGGAATACGCCGGGCGATTGTCGTGCGGAGAGAAGCCATCGTGTTATTCCAGACCCGTTTCGCGCACACGATTCAACTCAACGACCTGCTGCGTCCGTAATGAGGCCAGCGCGCCAAAGGCCACACGCATCCCATAGACGATGCTCTCAAAGGTCATATCCAGCGGCTTATCGTGGCGCAGGGCGTCAATAAAATGTCCGACTTCCGTATGAAAACCCTTGTCCTGCCGCATGTGCCGGGTTTTATCGCGTTTGCCACCTTTGGAAATCACCAGCGAACGCCAATCTTCCAGAATGCCCAGTTGATTATCGCCATAGACTTCGATGCGTTCGCGTCCGAGTGCGGTATCGCCTGTCGAGAGATAGTGAATGCTGCTCATCGAGCCATCGTTGTAGGTCACGTTGATGGTCACGGTGTCACCGTCGATAATGTCGTTGGTCGCCGAGTGTATCGACTGTGCATAGACGCGCTGTGGCACAGCATCGACGAGATATTGCGCGAAGTCGATGAAATGCACGGCTTCACCGAGAATCAATCCGCCGCCGACGTTGAGGTCATGCAGCCAGTGGTTGGCGGGACGAAAACCGATATTGGCGCGATAGTTGACCGTCAGTGGCTGCGCGTGGTTGTGAAAACGTGCATACAGCTTGCGACCCATCGGCGCATACCGACGATTGTAGCCCACCATCAAGCGGCTGCCGGTGGCGCGCTGTGCGGCGATGATGGCGTCCAGCTCGTCTTCGGTCAGGCACAGCGGCTTTTCGACGAACACATCTTTGCCCGCTTCCATCGCGCGAACGGTGAGGCGTCCGTGGCTGTTGTGGCGCGAGAGGATGAACACCGCGTCGATTTGCTCGTCGTTAAACAGGTCGTCGCTGTCATTGGCGACATAATCGAAATGATATTTGTCGCCATACCACTTGCCTTTGAACCCACCCGCAGACATCAAGCCACGCAAATGCACAGGCTGCGCGGCGATGGCATCGAACATGAACGATACGGCGTGACTGCCCGCGCCAATAACGCCGATTCCGGGTGTATCGGTGCGTCCGCGTCTGCTCGATGATGCGCTCAGCCTGATCGACTGCCGTGTATAGGGCGACGAAACATCATAACGCAGCAGAATGGCGATGGACATTTCATCATTTTCGCCCGTGAGCAGCGAGAATGCGTGCTTGGCGTCGTCAATGTCATATTCATGCGTAATCAGCGGGTCGAGCTGGAGCCGTTCGTCATACGCAAGCTGCGTAAACGCCTGAATATTGCGATTGCCACTCCAGCGCACGAACGCCGCCGGATAGTCGATGCCGCGTTCCTCATAATTGGGGTCATTGACGCCGGGACCAAACGCCAGCGTCGTGATGAAGTCGATTTCTTTGAACAGATAGGTGTCGCGGGGCAGTTCATAGGGCACACGCCCCAATGCCACCACCCGCCCGCGCATCCGGGTCACACGACCTGCCAGTTCAATCGGGTCAGTTGAATCTGTCGCGGCGGTGATGATGACGGCATCCACGCCCAAACCATTGCTAAAGGCGTGTATCGCTTCTTCGACGTGGGCTTCACTCCGCAGCATGGCGACATCCGCGCCCGATGTGATGGCCTGTTCGTTTTTGGTCGGGTCGAGGTCAACCCCGAAAACGCGGCAGCCAGACGCTTTCAACAACTGCACCGCCAACTGTCCAATCAACCCCAGACCGATGACCAGCACGGCGCTGCCCAATTCGACCTGTGCGCGACGAATGCCATTGAGCGCAATCGCGCCGACCATACAAAATGCCGCGTGACGCATATCACTATCGTCCGGCAGGCGCACGCACATATTGCGCGGGATGAAATTGAGCGCGGCGTGATTAGCGACCATACTCCCAAAACACGCCACCCTATCGCCAACGGCTAAATCGGTGATGTCCGACCCGACTGCGACCACCTCACCCGACAGGCTGTAACCCAATGGCACGGGCGAATCGAGATTGCTGCGGACAGCATCATAGGCGGCGAGGACGCCATCGTTCTGCGCGACTTTGACCACTTTTTTGACCAGATCGGGGCGCGACAGCGCCTTTTGCATCAGATTCTTTTTCGCCAGACGCACCGTGCCGCCTTCTGTTCCCGCGCTGATGAGCGAGTAATGGGTGCGGACGAGGACGCCGTGCGGTCTTAATATGGGTTCGGGCACGTCGTGGACGGCGAGTTCGCCCGTTTTGAAATTTTGCAAAATCTGCTTCATGATGACTATTCCATTCTTACTGCGGTTTGCGCGCCACGATAATCAAACCCTTTTTGAGCAGTTCATCTTCGCTGTAGTCGGGCAGTTCGGCCTTGATTTCGGGCGTCAACAGCGCCTTGCCTTCGTAAGCCGATGCCTGCCATTCGAGTATCTCGAACAGACTCTCAAACACAGGTTGATAATCGCGTTCGCGTTTTTCGTTAATCCACGAGGGGTGTTCCGGGTAGCGCCGTTCGCGCAGATGATCCCAGGGCGGCACCGTGTTCGAGGGTTCTTCGTCCGGGAATTTCCATGCCATGTGATGACTGCCGGAGATGCTGGGGAACAGGTGAATGTTGATATAGGCCAGCGCGCCCGGTTTGAGGACACGTCTAATTTCTGCGGCGGCGGCGGGCACATCGGCGATGTGTTCAAACACCTCATGCGAGACCACAAGGTCAAAACAGTTGTCCTCAAAGGGCAGACGTTCCGCCACATGCTGGCGTAAATCGAGGCCGCGTGTGTTGAGTGTAAAGGGCGCGCAGGCTTGCAGCGCCTTCAGATAACGCGGGCGATAGACATAATCCCAGTAGGCGGTTTTGAGCGCGCGTTCTGCCCCGTTCCTACGCAGGACGTGCCAGTATTTATCGGGGCGACGGTCTGCGCGCACATATTCCATATCCAGCCCGGTGACCTCTGCGCCGCGGCTATGCAGCATAATCGTCTGCCATTGCAGCATCCCACAACCCACGTCAAGGGCGCGCGCGCCGTCATAGGTGGGCAGATACGGTTGCAGGGTATCCGTCATGCGCTGAAACCAGGTGCAGTGATCCGCGGCATAGCGTTCGGTATAGCGGTTGGCCCAACCCAATTGGGTAACATACAACCGCAGTTGTTGGATAGGATTGGCGGCTTGACTCATGTTTTCTGCATATACTGTGCCAGTTCAAAATCCGGCTGTGCCCGGTCGCCCTCCAAAAACATCTGCTGCCAGATGGTGATGCCGACGACGTTCCACAGGAAAAAATAGTGCCAGAACAGTCGCGGGTTGGGTTTATGGGTCATAATCCGGCGCAGATAATCATAGTTGAACAAGCCCTGTTGTTCTACCCGTTCTTTTGTCAGAATGCGCTCGGCAGTGGATTTGAGGTCTTTGGTGAACTGGTGATAACTGCTGAAGGTGAAACCCCACTTGGGCTTTTGCAGCGTTTCCGGCGGCAAAATGCCGTCCATCGCGCGTTTGAAGATGTATTTGCTATCGCCATTGCGATATTTCAGTTCCGGCGGGATGCTGAAGGCCAGCGCGACCAGATCGCGGTCCAGGAAGGGCACGCGCACCTCAACACTGTTCGCCATCGACACGCGATCTTCGTTATTGAGGAAGTCCTCGACCATCTTGGTGTGGAATTCGGCATTGAGTGCTTGCGCCAGCATCCCGTTGCCATCGCCATTGAAATAGGGCGCGAAATAACGCTCGACAGGTTGCAGCGCAGCATTCCGCATCCGCTCGCCATACACATTTGCCCACTGGGCAGCGTCGGCATCCCACACATTCCGCAAAATGAGATAGAAACGCGATGGGTCGCCACTGGCGAGACCCAACTGCATCGCCCGCCGGTACAGGTCAAATTGCAGCGTGCCCGTCTTATTTTGCAGCGCGAACAACGCCCGACTCATCGGATTGAACAGATAATGCTGCACCACCGACGGCACAAAGCGCCCGATGGTCTGCCCCAATTGCAAATAGCGATAAATGGCATACCCCGCGAACAATTCATCACCACCCAGACCACTGAGGGCGACGGTCACATGACGGCGGGCATGGCGCGCCAGCAAAAAGCCCTGTATGACATTTTCTTTGGGTTCTTCGGTATGCCAGATGACCTGCGGGAACAGCGTCAGCGGGTCGGCCTGTACGGTCTGCTCATGGTGCCGGGTCTTGAAATAGCGCGCAACAAAGGCCGCATCTTCCAGTTCGTCCGTCGGTTCATTGAATCCGAGCGAGAATGTATCAACCGGGTCATCGAGTAACTGCGAGGCGAAGGCTGCCACACTGCTCGAATCCATCCCACCGGATAGATAAACGCCTAACGGGACTTCACTCACCAGTTGGCGGCGCACCGCTTCGCACAAATGATGCCGAATCGCCTCAATCCAGTCGGACTCGCTGCGCGAATAATCCACGTCACAGGTCGGATTCCAGTATTTGACCAGACGTGTCTGTCCCTCTTGCCAGACGAGGACGTGTCCGGCAGGCAGGCGCTGGATACCCTCAAATAGGGTCTGTTCGCCGGGGATATAACGCAAATTCATGAACAGGTGCAGCGCCTGTGGATTGAGACGGCGTGGTGCATTGGGATATTGCAAAATCGCTTTGACTTCAGACCCGAAAACGAGTTCGCCATCTATCAGCGCATAGTGCAGCGGCTTAATCCCGAACTGATCACGCCCGATAAGCAATTTACGCTGGCGCGCGTCCCACAGCGCGAAGGCATAGATGCCATTCAGATGTTCGGCGAAGGTATCGCCAAATTCTTCATACAGGTGAATCAGCGTCTCGGTATCGGCGCGCGTGCGATAGACATGGCCTCTGGCCTCCAACATCTGGCGCAGTTCGGGGTCGTTATACAACTCGCCATTGTAAACAATCCATATACGTTCGTCTTCGTTGGCGATGGGCTGGTCGCCGCCGGTGAGGTCGATGATTCGCAGGCGACGACTGCCCAGATTCGCGCCATCCACGACATGATAGCCTTCCGCATCCGGGCCGCGATAGGCGATGCTGTCGGTCATGGCTTGCAGCAGGGGTTTATTGGGAGCGCCGCTAAATCCGGCTATACCACACATTTATGTATCCTCAGCAATTCAGCGCGTCAGCAAAAGCATGATACGACTGCGAAATCATATCGCACACTCAGACTCTAGATTACACCACAGAAAATGCAACCGGTATAGCCGTATATGGACTTCGAACGACACATGGCCTGTAATGCAGCTCAAAATTGTCTGGCGGGGCAATTTGTGCCATAGTGATAGCAGGATGATTGCGCTCAGCATGACGATTTGCACAAAATGAACCTTATGGGGAACCAGTTATGCCACTATCCAATACCGATTCGGAAATCATGATGCTGTATGAAGTCGCCAGTCTGTCCGATGAACTGCGTGACGAAGGGTCGAAGCTGTTGTTACAATGGGCGGAAAAGCAGGTCACATGGCTGGCTGAACGTGAAAAATCGGGCAGCAACAGCGACGAAGCCTTTCAAGCGCAATGTGTGACGCTGCACCGATTGATGAAGCGCGCCGGACGCCTTGTGGGACGCTGGCACGACCTCGCGCCAGAGGAACAGCAAGAACACCTTGCGAAACTGGTCGAGACCGGGCGGGAACTGGGTTATCATGTCGATGAGGCTAAAGTCAGCGCCTTTAAAGCGACCAGTGTGCCGAGCGAACAAGAGGGAATAGCGGCGTTATTGAGCGCGTTTGCCACTGATGCCGCTGCCGACACTGAAGCAGCAGCACCCGCAGCCGCAGCAGCACAGGCCGACCTGCTGGCAGATTTAGGCGCGGTAGACACGACACCGGCTGATGAAGCAGACGGTACACCCGATGCCCAATCACCGGAAATGTAATAAAACTTTACGATTATGAAGGGATAAGAGAGAGAATGCTCAATCGACGTTTATTGTGGATTGTTTTGCTCA